>JBDNIB010000541.1:0-11210 GCA_041688535.1 Prosthecobacter sp. | reverse complement strand
GAAGACTACGTCCACCGCATCGGTCGTACCGGCCGTGCGCAGAAAGAAGGGGATGCCTTCACCCTCTTCGCCGCCGACGAGCTCATGAACGTGGCCTCCATCGAACGCCTCATCGCGCAGAAAATTCCGCGCCGGAAACTGGACGGCTTCGCTTACAAATACACCACCGCCCTCGATGACGAGGACCGCGCCCGCGCCATCCTCACCGGTCGGAAGAAGAAGAAACGGCGGCGTTGATCCCCGTTGGTCTGCGTGGTAGTGCCACCCACCGTCTTCTATGGTTGCCCGCACCTACTCTGCCACTCTCGTCGGCGTCAACGCTGTCGAGATCGAAATCGAATCCCACGACGCAGGCGGCAATCCGAAGATGTTCATCGTCGGTTTGCCTGACGCCTCGGTGAAGGAAAGCCGCGAGCGTGTCACCGCCGCGATCAACAGCAGCGGCTTTTTGATGAACGATGGCGTCACCACCGTGAACCTCGCTCCGGCCGATCTCAAAAAGGAAGGCCCCGGCTTCGATCTGCCCATCGCCATCTCGCTGATCGCCCATCGTTCGCGCATTCCCATCCCGGTGCTGAATGAAACCGCGATGATCGGTGAGCTAGCGCTCAATGGCGAACTGCGTCCGGTGCGCGGCCTGCTGGCCATCGCGCTGGAAGCACGCGCGAAAAGCCGCAAACGTCTGCTGGAGCCCAAACGTGCCGCCATCGAGGCCAGCGTCGTCGCGGGCATCGACATCATCGGCATCGCCAATCTGCGTGAGGCGGTGGACTACTTGAAGGGCGACATTGAAATCGCTCCGGAGCCTTGCCGCGCCACCGAGTTTTTTTCCGCCGCATCCCACTACGACATCGACTTCTGCGATGTGAAAGGGCAGGGAGACGCCAAGCGCGCCATTGAGGTCGCTGTGGCTGGCGGACACAATATTTTGATGATTGGCCCGCCAGGAACGGGCAAGTCGATGATCGCCAAACGCATCGCCACCATCATGCCCGGCATGAGCGAGGAGGAGGCCATCGAAACGACGAAAATTCACAGCGCTGCGGGTCTCCTGAGTGAATCGAGCGCTTTCGTCGCCACGCGGCCCTTCCGCTCGCCACATCACACCATCAGCGACGCCGGTCTGCTCGGCGGCGGCAGCAATCCCGGTCCCGGCGAGGTCTCGCTGACCCACAACGGCGTCTTGTTTCTCGATGAGCTGCCCGAGTTCCGCCGCAGTACCCTCGAAGTGCTGCGCCAGCCGCTGGAAGACGGCAAAGTCACTATTTCACGAGCCGCAGGCACCATGACCTTCCCCGCGCAGTTCATGCTGGTGGCCGCTATGAATCCCTGCCCCTGCGGTTACTACGGCGATCTGAAGCGCGAATGCCGCTGCGGCCCGCCGGTGATCCAGCGCTACCGCCAGCGCATCAGCGGACCGCTGCTGGATCGCATCGACCTCCATGTGGAAGTCCCGTTGGTGGATTACAAAGCGCTGGCCTCCCATGACGGCGGTGAGGCATCTGAACCCATCCGCCAGCGCGTTGAAACTGTGCGCGGCCTCCAGCAGGCGCGTTTTAGCAAGCACGCTGGCGTTCATACCAACAGCAACATGACGCCACGGCTGATCAAACAGCACTGCGTGCTCGACAGCGAGGCCGCCGGCTGCCTGGAGCACGCCATGGGCGAGATGAACTTCAGCGCCCGCGCCCACGACCGCATCCTCAAAGTCGCCCGCACGCTCGCCGATCTCGAAGGCAGCGAAAAAATCACCGCCAACAACGTCCTGGAGGCCATCGGCTACCGCACGTTGGACCGCAAGATGTGGGCTTGAGGCTCAGGTCGCGATCTCATCCTGCATCGGTTTGCCGATGCTGTACACCTTGAAGCCGATCTGGCGCAGCTTCGCGTGATCAAGCAGGCTGCGGCCGTCAAAGATCCACGCGGGCTTCACCATCGCCTGGTAAATGGCGGCGAAGTCGAGCTGCTTGAACTCATCCCACTCCGTCAGCACCAGCAGCGCGTGCGCACCCTGGGCCGCCTGCTCGGCGCTGGTGGCGAACTCCACGTTCGGGTGGTCGCTCTCGATGGCGAGATCTTTGCAGATCTGCGCGGTGGTGACCTTGGGGTCGTAGATCGAGATGGCGGCGCGTTCCTCCAGCAGATCGTGGCACACATAGATGGCGGCTGACTCGCGGGTGTCGTTGGTGTCCTTTTTGAAGGCAAAGCCGAGCACGGCGATGCGTTTGCCGGTGACGGTGTTGAACAGCGCGCGCAGCACTTGTTCGGCGAAGCGGTGCTTCTGCCAGTCGTTCATGACGATGACTTGGTCCCAATACGCGGCGACTTCCGGCAGGCCGAAATGGCCGCAGAGATAGACGAGATTGAGCACGTCCTTCTGGAAGCAGGAGCCGCCGAAGCCGACGGAGGCTTTGAGAAACTTCGGGCCGATGCGTGAGTCGGTGCCGATAGCGCGGGCGACTTCATCCACATCTGCGCCGGTCTTTTCACACAAAGCGGAGATACTGTTGATGGAGGAGATGCGCTGCGCCAGGAAGGCGTTGGCGACGAGTTTGGACAACTCGGAAGACCACAGGTTCGTGGTGAGAATGCGCTCACGCGGAACCCAGTTCGCATACACGCTGACCAGCGCTTCGACGGCGGCCAGTCCTGCGGGGGTCTGCTCGCCGCCGATGAGGACGCGGTCGGGATTGCTCAGATCGGCCACGGCAGTGCCTTCGGCGAGGAACTCAGGGTTCGAGAGCACTTGATGCTGCAAGCCTTTCGCATCTGCACCGAGGATGGCCTGGATCGCCACGGCGGTACGTACCGGAAGGGTGCTCTTTTCGACCACGATCTTCGGCGTCTCGGCCACCTCGGCGATGGTGCGGGCCACGGACTCGACAAAGCGTAAATCCGCCGCCTTGTGCGCGCCGACGCCGAAGGTTTTGGTCGGTGTGTTCACGCTGACGAAGATGATGTCCGAGTCATGAATGGCCTGCTTCACTTCCGTGGAGAAGAACAGGTTCCGCCCACGCGCCTGACGAACGAGATCATCGAGGCCCGGCTCATAAATGGGCAGTTCGTCCGAGTTCCAGGCGGCGATGCGGTCGGGATTGAGATCGACGACGTCCACCCGGATGTGGGGGCATTTGGCGGCGATCATCGCCATGGTGGGTCCGCCGACGTAGCCGGCGCCGATGCAGCAAATTCTCATGAGGGGGACAGTGATGGGTTGGTTTGGGCAATGGCGCTTGCCTGTGGCTGGCAACGTGCCCACTTTTGAGCAGTTGGGCAAAAGATGCAATGATTCGATCCAATCTGGGTGTGATTGGGATGATATTCTCCGCATCCAACGTTCTGTCCCGGTGTTTGAGACTGGTCCCACCTCACCTCACGGCGTCATGAAACATCCTTGTCCAATCTTCCTGCTGGCATTGTGCGCCGGTCTCTCGCTCCAGGCCGCCGACCCCGTTTTTTCCGGCCCGCAGCCAAGTGAGGCGATCACGGCGTTCAAATCCGTGGACATCACCGGTGCGGCGGCGGGCACGGAGCGCGATGTGATCACGCTGAACAACGGCGCACCCACCGTCCTGGTGTTTGTGCATGGCATTGAGCGCTCGATCCTGCCGCTGATGCGTGCGGTGGATGATTACGGCGACAAGTTCAAAGACCGGCTCAAGACAGAGTTCGTCTTCCTCGCCGCCGAACGTGTCGGTGGAATGGAAAAGTATGCGCCCGCGCTGAATTCGATCAAACTCAAAGGCCGCGCGACGCTGTCGCTTGATGGCGCGGAAGGCCCGGGCAATTACGGCCTCAACAAGGAATGCCTCCTCACCATCATCGCCGCGAAGGAGAACAAGGCGCAGGCCAGTTTCGCTCTGGTGCAGCCTGGAATCGCCGACGCGGAGGCTGTGATCGGCGCGATTGCCAAGATGATTGGCGATGAAAAGCCGCCCACTGCCGCTGAAATCGCTGCTACGCCGGGTCAGCGCGGCGGCATGACGCCGAAAAAAGGCGAACGTCCGATGGAGAAGGGCAAAGACCCGTTTCCAGGCGCGGTGCCGACCGACGGCAAGCTGCAATCCATGCTGCGCGGCTACATCCGCAAAGAAAACGACGATGCCGCCATCGACCGCATGCTGCAGGGAGTGCTCGACCACATCAAAGACAACGCCGATCTGAAACAGCAGGCCACCGACGGCTGGACGCGTATTTTGCATTTCAAGGACCGCTACGGCACCCCGTATGCAGTGAAGCAGGGCGAGGCGTTTCTCGAAGAGTTGAAGAAGCCATGAACTTGTTCCGGCGGCTTCTGCTGGTTGGCAATGCGGTGCTCCTGCCGCATCTCCAGGCCGCAGAGTCGTCATGGAATTTCGCCACGCAGATCCTGCCCGTCATTACTAAATCCGGCTGCAACACTGGCGCGTGCCACGGCGCGGCCACCGGCCAGGGCGGTTTCAGTCTGAGCCTGTTCGGTTACGATGCCGCCCACGACCACGCGGCCATCACCCACGCGCTTTCTGGCCGCCGCATTGATCTTGCCGATCCCGCAGGCAGCCTGCTGCTGCGCAAGGCCACCCGTACCCTCAAGCACAAGGGCGGACGTCGGTTCACTGTGGATTCCGCGCATTACACTATGTTACGCCAATGGATCGCAGATGGAGCACCCGCGGGCTCGCCTGGACTCGCCGTGACCGGCCTGCAAGTGGACCCGCCTGATCTGCTGCTCAAAGCGCCCGATGAGTCAATGCCGCTGCGCGTGACTGCCCGTTTGTCCGATGGTTCGCAGCGCGATGTGACTTCGCTCGCCCTGTATGACAGCCATGATGACGCCGTGGCTGAAGTTTCGGAAGCAGGCGTGGTGAAAATGCTGCGTCGTGGAGCCAGCGCCGTAATGATCCGTTTTGGTGGTCAGGTGGCCGCCGTGCGCGTCGCGGTGCCGTTTCAAGCCGATGAACCATCGCTCGATTTCGCGCCGGTGAATTTTATCGATGAACACATCGCCGCCGAGTTGCGCTGTTTGCATCTGCCTGCCTCGCCGCTTTCGAATGCGTCCACCTTTTTGCGCCGCGTGCATCTCGACCTAGCCGGCAGGCTGCCCACGGAGGATGAAGCCCGCGCTTTTCTCGCCAATCCAGCGCGTGATGCCGTGATTGCGCGTTTGATCGGCAGCGCCGAGTTGGTGGACCTGTGGACGATGCGTCTGGCGGATGTGCTGCTCATATCCTCGAAAAAACAGGGGCCTGAAAGCGCGCGTGTGTATCACGACTGGCTGCACGGGCAGATCGAGCGCAACACGCCGCTGAACGCTGTCGTGAAAGCGCTGCTTACCGGCCAGGGCGACATCACGCGGGAGGGGGCGGCGAATTTTTACCGGCTCACCTCTGATCCACGCGACATGGGCGAGTTCGTCAGCCGTTCCTTGTTCGGCGTGCGGTTGGCCTGCGCGCGCTGTCATCATCACCCGTTCGACCGTTGGAGCATGGACGACTATTATTCCTTCGCCGGTTGGTTCGCGCAGACGGCTTTGGAAGGAACGCGTATCGTGTTGAAGAATCGCGGCGAGGTCGAGCATCCGCAAACACGCAAAGCCATGCTGCCGCGCACGCTCGGCGGTTCATCTGCCGCCGAACTGCCAGCCGACCGTCGCACGCTGCTCGCAGATTGGGCGGTGAGCGCAGACAACCCGTTCTTTGCCCGCACATTGGTGAATCGCGTCTGGAAACACCTCATGGGGCGCGGCTTGGTCGAACCGGTGGATGATTTGCGCGCGAGCAATCCCGCCAGCATCCCAGCCCTGCTGGATGCGCTGGCGGCAGACTTCGTGAAACATGAGCACGATCTGCGGCATCTGGTGCGCACGATTGTTAGCTCACGCGCCTATCAGCTCGCCTCGATCTCCAGCGGCGTGAACCAGCTCGACGACCGCTTTGGCTCGCATGCGCAGGTCAAACCGCTGACCGGCCCGGTTTTGGCCGATGCGTTGTCCCAGGCCATGGGAACACGCTTTTTGCCCGGTGAAGTCCGCGCGGTGCAAATGCACGATCCGGCGGCAGAATCCTACACGCTGGATGTTCTCGGGCGCTGTCCGCGGACCGATGAATGCGGCAATCCCGCGCTGTTTGGCGGCGGTTTGTCACAGGCGCTGCATCTGCTCAATGGTGATGACCTGAACCGTGCTCTGCGCGAGTCCGCCACTCAAAAAATCGACGGCGGCACCGCCGCCATGATCGAATCCTTGTACCTGCGCAGCCTCAGCCGCATACCGACCGCCGAGGAGCGTGCGCACTGGCTGGCTGCAGCCGCACAATCGAAGGATATGACCGCGTTCGCCGAGGATCTGCTCTGGGCGCTGCTGAACAGCCGCGAGTTCGCCTTCATTCATTAACTCCAAACTCATGAATGCCTCACTTTCTCATCTCCGCCGCTGCGATGGCATCGTGCGTCGTGATTTCCTCCATGTGGGCCTGATGTCCGCCATTGGACTTAGTCTGGCCGATCTGCTGCGGCTGGAGGCATCGGCTGCGGCCACCTCCAAGGCCAAGGCGAAGTCCTGCATTCTCATCTGGCTCGACGGCGGGCCGAGTCACCTCGACACCTTCGATCCCAAACCGGATGCGCCGGTGGAAATTCGCGGCCCGTTCAAGACCATCGGCACCGATGTGGATGGCATCCAGCTCTGCGAGCACCTGCCGCAAACTGCGCGCGTGATGAAGCATGTCGCGCTGGTGCGCTCGCTCACGCATGAGTTGGGCAATCACGACACGGGCAGCCATTACCTACTCACCGGCCATCATCCGACACCCGCCGTGCAGTATCCGAGCCTCGGCAGCATCATCGCCCGCGAGAGCGGTGACGGCATCGCGCTGCCGCCCTATGTGACGATTCCCGATAGCGTGCCAAGCCTGCGCTCGGGCTATCTCCCTGCGGCCTTTGGTCCGTTCGCTATCGGTGGTGATCCTTCGAAGCCCGGCTACCGCGTGCGTGATCTGCAACCGCCCGATTGGGTCAGTTTCGACCGCCTGGAGCAACGCCGCGACATGCAGCAGCAGCTTGATCAATTCACCCGCTCGCTGGAGGAAAGTGACGACACTCGCGCACGCGACCGCTTCTTTGAGCAGGCGCATCAATTGATCGCCTCGCCTGCTGCCCGTGCTGCGTTTGATCTGGCGCAAGAATCACCGCAGACGCGGCAGCGTTACGGTCAGCGACGCATCGGGGCCGGTTGTCTGCTGGCGCGACGGCTGGTGGAGGCGGGTTCGCGTTTCGTCAGCGTGGTGGATCGTGGCTGGGACACGCATCAAAACATCGCCCGCACGCTGCCGGACGCGCAGTTTCCCGGCAGCGGCAAGGTGCCTGACATGGACCGCGCGTTTGCCGCCCTGATCACCGATCTGCACGAGCGCGGCCTGCTCGACAGCACGCTGGTGGTGATGATGGGCGAGTTTGGCCGCACACCGAAGCTCAACAGCAGCGCGGGGCGGGATCACTGGCCGCGTGCGGGCTTTGCCTGCTTCGCTGGTGCAGGTGTGCTCGGCGGTCAGGTCATCGGCCGCACGGACGCGCATGGCGAGACCCCCGATGAACGCCCCGTGCGCCCCGAAGACATCGCGCAGAGCATTCTTGGGCTGCTCGGCGTGGACACTGCGGCGGAATATCAAACCCCGGCAGGCCGGCCGTTGAAAATTCTCAGTGACGGCGAGTTTGTGCGCGAGCTGACATGAAAACCCTACTCGCCGCCCTTCTGCTGAGCGCTGTCGTTGGCGCTGATGCCGCCGTGCCCGTCACCGCGCTGACCTTCACGCCGCATGGCAGGCAGATCGTGTACAACACCGCCACGGGCCTCGTCATTCGCGATCTCGACGACCAAGCATCACCGAAACCACTGCTCGAACTCGATTGGCCCAAGATCACCGATGCCGTCTTCGATCCATCCGGTCGCTGGCTCGCCGTGGCCGGTGGTGTGCCGGGAGAACAGGGCGGCGTGCTGCTGCTTGACTGGCAGTTACGCCGCGTGATCGCGAAATGGGAGGAAGCAGGCGATTTGATCACCGCCATCACCTGGACCCACGCAGGCGGCAAACTCGCCGCAGCATGTCATGATCAATCCGTGCGCGTGTTTGCAGCAGGCGCGGGCAAACTGGATCAGCCCGTGACCTTGTCCGGCCACACGCGTCCCGTCTTCGCCGTCGCCTTCAGTCCCGATGACAAACTGCTCATCAGCACCGGCGCCGATCGCACGCTCAAAGTTTGGAACACAGAGACGAACACCCTCGAACGCACGCTCGCCCACCACACCGATGTCGTTCATGCCCTCGCCTTCCGCCCGCAGTCAGCAGCACACTACTGCGCCAGCGGTGGTGCCGACCAGACCGTGCGCGTGTGGCAGCCCGCCATCGGCCGCATGGTCCGCATCGTGCGGCATCACGATGGCGCGGTCTTCACCCTCGCCTGGCATCCACAAGGCGACCGCCTCTTCTCCGCCAGCCAGGAAGGCATCGTCCGCATCCTCGATGCCGACAGCGATAGTGTCCTGCACTCCTGGCAGGCCTCCACCGACTGGATCTACCGCCTCGCCCTCAGCCCAGATGGCAATCATCTCGTCACCGGCGACTGGCAGGGCACGGTAAAGGTTTGGAATCTCGCGGAACTACCAGCCGTGAAGCGCTGAGCAAATGCTCGTTGCACAACACTCATTCTCCGCCACGCTCCGCCCGTCTGATGAACCTCAAACCTGCCAGCCGAATTGCTGTCCGTGCCGCTGTCATAGTGGTGCGCGCCATTTGGCATGCCTGACACCACGGTTTGAGGAACCTGCGCAAAGCGCACCATCATCACGAGACGATACAATCAGATATGATGCCAGAAGGGAGCCCTCAGACCGGCGCACCCAGCCATGAGCACTCCTGATTCCGAACTCCAGCATCATTCCCGGCGCGGCGCGCTGTGGATGGTGATCTCGCTCACCTGTTTTTCCGGCAATGCCCTGCTGCTGAAAAATCTCGCGTCCTACCGCCACGTCGATCCCTGGGTGTCCATGGCGTTTCGTGCCGCCATCGGCCTGCTGATGACCTACGTGCTCTTTGCGCCTGCGGGTACGCTGAAGCTGCGCCGCTCGTTTCAGAGCTGGCTGCTGGCCTCACGCGGCGTGCTCGGGGCGCTGGGCACGGCGGCGTATTACACCACCATCGGACCACTCGGCGCGGGCAAGGCCACGCTCATCGGCAACACCTGGACGATCTTCGCCGCGATCATGGCCGCCTTCGTTCTGCATGAAAAACTCGGCGTCGTGAAGGTGCTCGGCATCCTCGTGGCAATGACGGGCCTCAGCCTGCTCACCGGCCTGGCACCCGGCACGATCACCGTGTTCGGCCATCACGAAATGATCGCGCTCGGCGGCGCCGTCGTCGCCGCTGCGGTCGTAGTGGTCATCCGCCAGCTCACGCGCACGGAAACCAGCGCCAACATTTTTGCATCGCAGTGCATCTACGCGCTGCTGTTGGCAATGCCGCTGGCCGCATCGCATTTCGCCACGCTGAACGCCATGGACGTGACGCAACTCATCGTCGCCGCGCTGCTCGCCGGTGTCGGCCAGCTCGCAATGAGCGAGGGCTTCCGCTTCCTGTCCGTCGCCGCCGGGGGAGCCTTCCAAATCACCGTACCGGTCGTCATCGCTTTGAGTAGCATCACGCTCTTTGCCGAGCCATTCACCACGTTGCAGATCGTCGGTTCGCTGCTGGTGCTCTGGGGCAGTTTCCAAACCGTGGCCGGTGGCCGCACGAAAGCCAAAGCCTGACTCAGAACGCAAATCCGACGGTCACATGCAGGAAGCCGCTGCTTTCGCCGATGCGCGGACTCGGATTGTGACCGTAATCAATGCGGATCGGCCCAAACGGCAGGTGATAGCGCAAGCCCGCGCCAACCGCCTGCCGGAAGTCGGATGAATAGGACAATGGGGTCGAGTTGTTGCCCGTTCCCAGACTGCCGATGTCACCAAAGACGGCGAATTCGAGATTCGGCAGAATCTCATAGGAAAACTCGGCGCTCGCAAACAACGCCGATGTTCCACCCAGCGGCGTGCCACCCGGCGTCACCTGTCCAAGACGCCGCTGACCGAATGAGCGCACGCTGTTCGGCCCGCCATTGAACACGCGACTATCGATGGGGATTTTCTCCGCCGTCGCACCCTGAATCGTCGCCAGCTCCGCGCCGGTGGCGAAGCGGAATTTTTTCGTGATCGGTCGATACCAGGCACCGCGCAGGTCAGTGCGGATAAAGCTCACGCCGGAACCCAAAATATCCGTCGAACTCTCGATGCGGCCTGAAAGGTACCAGCCCTTCTTCGGCAGCACCGCGCTGTCACGCCGGTCATACATCATGAACGCCCCCAGGCTCATCAGGGAGTAGCTCGTTGGCCCCGTCTGTGCCACCGTTAGCTTCTTTGAACTCACCGTGTTAGCGGAAGCGCCGAGGAATAGCGAGTAGCTCAACGATTGATCCACCCTGCGTGCCACGTCCAAGCCCAGCGCCGTGCCGATGCGGTCATACTCGAAGCGATTAAACTGCTCCAGCGCCAGCCGCAGCGTGGCCGCATGCTGTGAATTAAACACCGCCGGGTCCATGACGCTCACAAAACCCACCGGCCCTGCGACGCAGTAGGTCAGCTCCGCCGCCAGCGTGTTCCCCGTATCACGGCAGTTCGTGTTCTTATACGTAACGCCTGCCTGCGGCCCCAGGAAGGTGTCAAACCCCACTTCAAAGCCCAGCGTGATCGGCTGCGTCTCTTCGCCCGTGATCCGCAGAGTGCCAGTGGCCATGTTCCCGTCTTCCGGCAGCACCTTCGTGTCCAGTAGCGCAAACATGCCCGTGTCCAGCGCGCGCTTGAATAAGAAGTCCGCCTCCTGCGCCGTGTAAATCTGTCCCGTCAGCGGTTTGAATTTCGCCAGCAGCACCCGCTTCGCCCCACGGCTGAAGCCCGGATGCGTCGTCACCCTTGAAATTCGCACTTGTTCGCCCGCCTGCACCCGAAACAGCACATCCACCGTGCCGCCGCCACTTCCCAGCGAGTAGTCCGCCTCCGACTTCGCATACAGCCAGCCGCGCTCTGCGCAGATCGACTCCAGCCGTAGTTGAATCTGCTGCACCCGCGCCTCATTGAACGGCGTCCCTTGCGCCCCCGTCATCTGCGCCTGCAGCAGCTTTTCCAGCGCAGGCGGTGACCCGGCCAG
>JBDNIB010000540.1:0-4538 GCA_041688535.1 Prosthecobacter sp. | reverse complement strand
TGCGCGTGCTGCTGCTCGAAGGCGAGCCGAACTGGGACACCACCTTTCTGCAACGCTCGCTGATGCGAAATGACAAGATGGACCTCGACGCCGTGATTCAGTACGCGCCGGGCAAGCTGCGCCGCCTGCGCAAAACCGCCGGCCAGGACGATCTCACGCTGCCTGCCACGCGGGAGGAGTTTGACGCTTACGACATCATCCTGCTCGGCGCGAAATCAGGCGAGCTGCTGTTACCAGCGCAACAGGCCGCGCTGGTGGACGCCGTGCGCGATGGCGGCGGCGTGGTCATCTGCCTGCGCGGTCAGACCGGCCTCGATCCCACGGCGGCGGCCATTTTGGAGCCGGTGGTGTGGGAAGAGTCCATTCCCGTCACCGGTGATTTCCATGTGCAGCGCGAAGGCCGCTCGCTCGCGCCATTTCAACTCATCAACACCTTCCGCACCGGCCAGCATGTGCTGCCGCCGCTCACTTCCGCGCTGCGCGTCAAGGAACGGCCACCACTCGCCGCCTCGCTGGCCGTCACGCGTGACAACGCCGCGCAAGTCGCCGCCGATGTGTTCATTCACCGGCCCGTCGGGCGCGGGCAGTCGCTCGCGCTCGGCGCACGCGACTGGTGGCACTGGGCGTTTCAGAGTGTAGACGCGGCCCGCGATGCGGTGTTTGACCGCTTTTGGGACCAAGTCATCGTCTGGCTACTCGCCAGCTCGGAGCATGTCTCCGGTGCTCAGCACCGGCTGCGTGCCAGCACCGCGAATCTGCCGCTGGGCCAGGAAATCTTTCTGCGGTTGCAGTTCAAACAGGCCAGCGCACCCGCCGCGCCGCCCGTACTGGAGATCAGCAGCGGCGAGGACGCGCCCACGCCTGTCACGATGACCGCCACCGATAATCCGCTGCAGTTTGAGGCGCGCTATGTGCCGTCGAAAGCAGGCCGCTTCCGCGCGCAAGTCGCGCTGCCGGACGGTGCGGTGCAAAGCGGGCGCTTCATGGTCTTCGAGGAAAACCGTGAGGCCACAGAAGTCGCCGCCGACCGCGCCTATTTGAAAAAACTCGCCGAAAGCAGCGGCGGGCGCATGCTGGAGGCCGCCGAGGTGCCAGGCTTCATCGCCAGCCTGAAGGACGCCCTGCGGCCCGGCGAAACCCGCTTCCGCCTCGTCAGCCTGTGGGACCGCGCCTGGGTGCTGTATTTGATCATTTCCTTCCTCGCGCTGGACTGGTATCTTCGCCGCCACTGGGGACTCACATGAACGCTCCTTCCTCCAAAGACTCACTCACGCAGGTCATGGCACGCTTGAATCAGGCGGACCGTGCCTGGCAGCAACAGCGGGCGATGACCTGGCTGCTGCGCGGTGTGCAATGGGCGCTGCTCGCGCTGGTGGTACTGCTGGCGGTGGATGTGATTCTGCATCTGGATGCGCCGCTGCGGCTGCTGCTATCCTTGCTCACGGTGGCGGCTGCGTTGGGCCTTTTTGCCTGGCTGGCACATCAGGCGTGGTTTTTCTGCAATCCGGCGGAACGCACAGCGCGATTGCTGGAAAGCCGCGAGCCGGAGCTTGGCTCCAAACTCATCAACGTGCTGCAACTGCGGGAGAAATTTCTCGCCACCGAGTCCGCCAGCGAGCTGACACGTACATTGGCCACGCAAGCGGTGAATGCCGCCGCCAGCGCGGTGCGGGAGGTGCGTTTCCTGCCACTGACGCGTGAGCCGAGTATGAAACCGCAGGTGCGGAACGCGCTGATCGCTCTCGCCGTGTGCATCACCGCGATCGCATTCACCTTTCAAGCCTTCAGCACCACGTTGATCCGCTTCCTCGATCCGTTTGGCGATCATCCGCCGTATTCGATGACGCGTCTGTGGCTGGAGTCGCCGGGACAAACCGGTGCCAGCGTGCTCTACCGCGCTGGCTTCACCGTGAAGTGCCGCTGGTCCGGCCATGATCCGAAAGAGCTCTTTCTCACTGCCCATCCGCCCGGCGAGCCTGACAAAGCGGTGACGATTCCCATGTTCGCGCAGGCGAAGGGCGTGTTTGTGCAGAAAATCGAGGACGTGCGGAGCAATTTGCTGATCCACGCGCACACACGTGGTGGCTGGAGCCGCAGCCGGGCGCATCCGCTCACCGTGCTGCTCACGCCGCAGTTTCTCGCCGCGTCCACCAGCATCGCGCCGCCGGACTACACCGGCCTATCGGCGAAGGGCGGCGAGTTCGGCTTCAATGGCCTGAACGCGCTCAAAGGCGCGCGCGTGACCTTCCGCATCGCGTCGAATCGACCGCTCAAGGCGGGCGTCATCACGCTCACCACCTCGTCCGGCAAGCCGCAGCTCATCGCGCTGACGCCAGATGCCGAAAAGCCGGACGAAGTCATCGGCAGCTTCATCGCCGAGAACTCCGGTCGCATGACCTTCGCGCTCACCGACATCGCCGGCATTCCTGCCGACGCGGTGAAGAGCAGCGCCTTCACCGTGACGCATGATCTGGCTCCGCAGGTCGCGATTGCGGAGCCGTCACGCGATGGTTTTCTCGTCGCCGGTCATCCGATGAACGCGCGCATCACCGCCAGCGATGATTACGGCCTCAAAACGCTGCGTGTCCACGTCGCCCGCAACGAGCAGTATGCCGCGCCGCTGGAGCGCACGTTCAAGACGATCACGCGCAGCGAGGTGCTCACACTGCCGTTATCAGAAGGGGCGCAGCCGGGTGATGTGATCACGCTGTTTGCCGAGGCCATCGACACGCATCCCCGCCCGCCGCACCTCGCCCGCTCCGAGACGCGGCGGCTGCTGGTCATCTCACTCGAAGAGTACAACGACTTCCTGCGCCAGCAGCACGACATCGCCGATCTGGAGGCGAAATACGCCGCGCTGATGGACGGGCATCAAGCATTGCTCGATCAGCAGAAAAAACTGGCCGAGGACGCCGCGAAACCGGGTGACAGCAAGCAGCAGGAGGCTTTGAAACAGCAGCAGGACAAGCTGAACGAGGAACTGCTCAAGTTGGCGGAGCGCATGGAAAAATTCGTGGCCGAGGCACCGCTCTACGAGGTGGAAAAAAGCTTCCAGGATGATTTGAAGAAAGCCGCGCAGGAGGTGCGCGACTCCGTGGCGATCAATCAGCAGGCCAGCAAGCCCTTTGCGCAGGAGGCGCAGGAGCATCACGAGCGCATGGCCGGAGCGCAGCAGGAGGTGCAGGAAAAAATCGAGCAGGCCATCGCCGATCTCGCGCAGATCCAGGAGATCATGCAGGATTTTAATCGCTTCAAAACCCTGTTCGAGCAGCAGCAGCAGCTCACCGCACAAACGGAGCCGTATTTGCATAAGCCGACGACCACGGAGACCGACCAGCTCGCCATTCAGGATCTCGGTGCCACCGAACGTGCGATGGGTGACGCGCTGCGCGAACTTGCCGATAAACTGCTCACCGATGCCGCTGCGGCGGCGGAAAAATTCCCGAAAGCCGCCGCCAGCGCGCGCAAGCTCGCGGAAGCAATGGAGAATGTGCGCATGGACCACCTCGCAGCCAGCGCAGCGCAAAAAATGCTGCTGGGCGATGGTCGGGCCGGTCATCAAGGCGCACAGCGTCTCGAACAGGAAATGCGCGCGCTGTTTGGCGAGTGCAAAGGTGGTGAAGGCCCGATGAGCGACGAGCTGGACCAGTTCATGTCGCTCTCCCAATGCATGCATCCCGGCATGCGACCCGGCGGCCAGTTTCAGCAGATGATGCAGAGCAAAAAAATCGGCAAAGGCAAAGGTGCCTCCGGCGCGCAAGGCATGGGCATGGGCGGCTACATGATGGGCGATGATCCAGCGGGCTCGCAAAACATCTATGGCGCGGAATCCACGCTGGGCCGCGTGAACAAAGGCGCGGGCGAAGGCCAGGCTCCGCCTGGCACGGACGCCACCGCCCAGCCCGCCATCACCAAGGCCGATGTCAGCACCGGTGCCGCTGAGGTTAACCGCGCCACCGACGCCATGCCCGCCGCCACGCTGATCGAGCAGTATCGCGGTCTCACCGAAGCCTACTTCAATCGCATCACCGGTAAACCTGCCGCACCACCTGTAACCCCGAAGGAGAAAGTCCCATGAAACGCAGTATTTTGTTGAGCCTCGGCCTATTCGTCGCGCTTTGCGCCCGTGCCGCCGATGACAAGCCCTTCCGCATCACCTGCGGGAACCTCGTGTACTCGATGGATGAAAAGACCTCCGTCTGTTTCGCCGACTATTTTTTGGGCGAGGCCGCCCGCATCACCAACCTGGGCATCGAGCCGAGTTTTTTGAAATTGAAGCTGGGCGATGACGAGCTGTTCAGCACGCCGTTCTGCGTGTTCACCGGCACGGGCGATTTTAAACTCAGCGATAAGGAACGCGCCAACCTGCGCGCCTATCTCCAACGCGGCGGCTTCATGGTCGCCAGTCCTGGCTGCTCCGACGCCGCCTGGGTGGCCGCGTTTCGTCGCGAGATCGAAGGTGCGCTGCCCAATGAGCCGATGAAGACCCTGCCGATGACACACCCAATTTTTGGTATGGTGCATCAGGTGCCGCAGCT
>JBDNIB010000539.1:0-3089 GCA_041688535.1 Prosthecobacter sp. | reverse complement strand
CGGCAAGCCAAACTTCACGCTGGGTTCGCCGCCCACATAGAACTTCGCTTTGATCTTGCCCAGCTCAGGCTCATAGGCCGCATCCAGCGCGGTTTTCCCGGTCAGTTCAAATCCCTTGAAACTTAGTTGCGGGTAAGCTTGGAGCGTGGCCTCTCCCGCAAGTCCCGGCTTCAGCCACAGGATGACCGAGACACCTCGGAAGGCTTTGTTTAAGACCGGTGTATCCAAAACCACGTTCGTCAATTGCGGTCCCAGCAGGCTAAAAGGCCCATAGCTCCCCAAAGCAAACTTGCCGCTCAGCTCCAGCGCAGACCTGATTTCCAGACTGGATAAATCGATTCCCTTGGCCCGAGTCGCCGTGCCGCTTGCCTTGCCTTTGATCTCCGCCTTGATGTCCTCCAGCGGTCCCAGTCTCAGTTTGAAAGCCGAATACTTCGTGGACTGCCCCTCGAACTCGCCGCCCGCTTCCACCGTCCACTGATTACTTCTAAAGTTGTAGGTAAACTCGCCCGCCACACTAGCCTCACCCCCCATCGAACCCAGGACCGGCAGGCTGAAAAGGCCAATCGGTTTGGTGGAAGGAAACGCAAAACTCACTTTTAAGTTCAATCCCTCCGACGATTTGCTACCGCCCATCAAGGCTGCTGGCAGAGGCACCACCGCGACATCCACCTGGCGCGGTAGTGAGGCCCGCGGTGCCGTGCCCCCCGGTGGCAGACCGGTCGCCACCACAGAAACACCGTTTTTACCCGCTTGTAGGCTGGGCTGAAAATGCGCATCAACCGAAAAGTTCGCCACATACTCCGGCCCCGCCCCGGTGGCCGAATGAACCGACACCCCGTTGGCCGAAAAGACCACCGACTGCGGCGTGAACCCATTCCAGTTCACTCGTGCCTTGGCCTGGAAGGTGGTGCCGAAGCCCGACAGAAAGCACGCTTCCGGGTCCAGCTTCACCCATTCCACCTGCGGTCCGTTCCCCACCGGAGATAGCAGGATGTTCCCCACATCCACCGCTTGCACGCCTGCTCCAGCCAGCACCTGCACAGCCTGGGGCACAAAGCCGGCGGCACTGGCCTGCAAGCTGCCTGCTCCCGTCAGGTTCACATTGGCAAGAGTAAAGACACCGCTGGCTCCAGTGCTGGCAGAGCTTCCTGCCAGACCAATCGCGGCACCCGCCAGTGGCGTGTTTGTGCTGCCATTCAGCACCCGGCCCGTCACCGTCAAACTGCCCGCTCCTCGCGTGTCCACCGTGATGTTTGGGGAATAGCCGGGGGCTGCAGTGGCCCGCTGAGGCAGCAGCAGACATGCCGTCAGGCAGGCAACGAATACAAGTGAAGGAGCAGATGTTTTCATGGGATTTTACAAGGTGGAATCATTTGATGTCAAAAAAAGCTGTTCCCGCCCAGGACGTTCGATCCCGCATTCACGGGACTACTAGCAATGGGCGGGTGTTTGGGCATTTTGTCGTCCCCAATCACTGGGAACGAGCAGGACGGCGGCCGGTTCAGTCCCTTGCGGCTCATGCCTGCGCCATCTGGCGCATCTGGTCTGAGCTGCGGGCCAGCCGGAACCCGATGTTGTTGTTCGTGTTGCCCGGCGTGTTGTTGTTGCGGTTCGCGGCGCGGCAGTTGTTCGCATTGTTGTTCCAACTGCCGCCCCGGTTCACCCGGTTCGTGCCCGATGGCCGCCGACCCGATTCGTTCCATCACCCGCAGTCGGAAGCCGTGCGAGCGCACCGGCAGCACAAAGGCCGTCAGCGCCGTGAGCCGCTGTTGCAGCCCGGTTTCGGAAATCTCTCCACCTTCGTGCAGCGCATCCAGCAGCCGCAGACGCCGCCAATAGCGCACCTTGCTGCGACGGTTCAATTCGGCGTGATTCGGAAACAGCCGGTAGCCCAGGAAGTCCATGCCGCGCCAGCTCGGTTGCGGGCAGGGCGGATGCTTCAAGGTCAATTCTAGCTCCGCCTCAACGAAACGCTGGATTTCCCGCCCGGCGCTGAGCAGCGCGCCCTTGTCGTCCGCCCAGCAGACAAAGTCATCCATATAGCGGACATACGCATTCACCCCTGACAATACCGGTCCAGCGGTCCAAGGTAAAAGTTGGCTAGATGCTGGCTGGTCAGGCTGCCAATAGGTAGCCCCTTGCAGGTTTCCAGATGGTGCCCACCGATGATCTTCTCCAGCCAATGGAGAACCTCCGAGTCCTTAAAAACACGCCGAACCCGGTTGATCAGGCGCTTCTGCGGGATGGATTCGAAGTACTTGCGGATGTCCAGCTTCAGATGCCATGCCCCGCTGCGGGCCGCTGTTTGTGCCGCCTCGATTCCCGCCAGCCGTCCCTTGCCCTTGCGGCAGGCATAGCTGTGGTAAACCGACTGCCGTTCCAGCTCCGGCTCACACAGGTTCATCAGCGCGTGATGAAAAACCCGCTCCGGAAAACGCGCTGCGTGGATCAGCCGCTCCTTGGGATCGAACACCATGAACATGTTGAACTTTCCGATCTCGAAGGTGCGCTCTTCCAATTCCTCACGCAGTCTGGCCAGACTACCGTCCAAATCGGCTGCGTAACGCCGCACCTCCATTTTGTGCCGCTTGCCCCGCGCTGCCTGATGGAAGGCGCGCAGCAGATTCCCACGCTCGACTACGGCGGACCAGAGATTTCCCACGCGCTTCATGCCCCGCCCCCTTTCCCGCCCAGAAGCGCCAGGAATGCTGCACCGTATTTCTCCACCCGCGCCGCGCCCACGCCCGGCACCGCGCCCAAAGCGGTGGCCGAATCCACCTTCCCCGTCACCATCGCCGCGAGTTGCTCATTGGTGAAAATCGAATACGCCGGGATTGCTTCCTTGTCGGAGATCGTCTTGCGCAAGTCCCGCAGCTTCGCAAACACGGCGAACTGCGCCTCATCCAGCACTTCCTTGTAATCCACCTTCGGCCCGCCGCGCCCCTTGTCCGCCCCCAATGGCCCGTCCAGAAACTCGATGCAAAACGCCCAGAACGAATCCTCACCATTGGGCACAAACTCCTTGCGCACGGACGCGATCCGCCCGCCCCGGAGCAGCTTGTTCAGCTCCTCCTTCGCACTGCCCT
>JBDNIB010000057.1:0-1743 GCA_041688535.1 Prosthecobacter sp. | reverse complement strand
GTGGCGGCGGTATCACCCGAACTGATCCTGGGGGATGTGGGCAAGAACGTCGCGATTCTCGCGCGTGAGGCACAGGCGCTGGCGCAGCGCGGGTGCAGGCTGATTGTTTTTCCTGAATTGAGCCTGACGGGTTATTCATGTGCCGATTTGTTTCACACCGAGGCGCTGCGCACCGCTGCGGTGCAAGGTTTGCACGAGTTGACACAAGCGACGCATGATTTGCCGACAGTGCTAGTGGTGGGATTGCCGCTGCTGGTGCAAGATCGGCTCTACAACGTGGCCGCAGTGCTGGCAAAAGGGCGCGTGTTGGGTCTGGTCCCCAAGTCGTTTCTGCCAAACTCGGGGGAGTTTTATGAGCGGCGCTGGTTCTCGCCCGCGCACACGCTGCACGCTCCGACGGTGCGTTTGCATGGCGCGGAAGTGCCGATTGGCGTGGGGCTGCTGTTTGAAGCGCTGGATGTGCCTGGATTTTTCCTGGGAGTGGAAATTTGCGAGGACTTGTGGACGGTGATTCCGCCATCGAGCCATCTGGCGCTCGCGGGAGCCACGCTGCTGGCGAATCCCTCGGCCAGCACGGAGGTTTTGGGCAAAGCACCCTACCGCCGTCATCTCGTGGCCCAGCAGGCGGCGCGCTGCCTGGCGGCATATGTGTATGCGGGCGCGGGCGCGGGTGAATCGACCACGGACGTGGTTTATTCGGGCCACGGCATCGTGGCCGAAAGCGGCATCCTCTTGGGCGAGAGCGAGCGATTTTCGTTCGAGACGCGAGCAGTCGTGGCCGATGTCGATGTGCAGCATCTCGCGCATGACCGGCTGAAGAGTTCTTCATTCCGCGATGAGGCGGGCAGCAGCAGCCTGCGGCGCATCGTGTTCGATTTAGGGCCGACCGCAGGCAATGATGAAAAGCTGCTGCGCACCATCTCGGCACATCCCTTCGTGCCATCGGCCAAGGTGGATCGTGCGGCCGTGTGTGAGGAGATTTTTGCGATTCAGGCCACCGGACTGGCCCGGAGGCTCAAGCAGGCGCGGGCGAAGACGGCGTTGCTCGGACTTTCTGGCGGACTCGACTCCACACTGGCGCTGCTGGTGATGATTGAGGCGATCAAGCGTGCGGGAATGCCGCCAAGCGCCGCTTTGACGATCACCATGCCCGGTTTCGGCACCACGACACGCACCAAGGGCAATGCGGAGAAGCTGGCCGAGGCAATGAACATCGAGCTGCGCACGATTCCAATTCATGACGCGGTGCGGCAGCATTTTGCCGACATTGGGCACTCGGAAACGCAGCACGACGCGACGTACGAGAACTCGCAGGCGCGTGAGCGCACGCAAATCCTCATGGACCTCGCGAACAAGACCGGCGGCATCGTTGTTGGCACCGGGGATCTGTCCGAAGCGGCGCTGGGCTGGTGTACCTTCAATGGTGACCACATGTCCATGTACCATGTGAACTCAGGCGTGCCGAAGACGCTGGTGCGTTACCTGATCGAATGGTGCGCGGCAGGCCCCTTCGCCGACAAAGCCGGAGACATCCTGCGTGACATCGCCGACACACCGATCACGCCCGAGCTGCTGCCGCTCGCGGCGGATGAATCGCTCCAGCAGAAGACCGAGAACACCATCGGTCCGTATGATCTGCACGACTTTTTCCTGTTTCATTTCGTGCGCCACGGTAGCAACGCGGAAAAAATTCGCTGGCTGGCCGCGCAGGCCTTTACGGACAAATACGACGATGAAACCATC
>JBDNIB010000538.1:0-6799 GCA_041688535.1 Prosthecobacter sp. | reverse complement strand
GGTCTGAGAGTTCCTGCACAAAACTGTAGTAGCAGGGGAACAACGCCAGTGCTCCGGCACCGACGACGAGAATCGCGCCCATCAGCGGCCAGCCTTTCGGCAGCCATAGCACGAACACGCTGAACGACGTCAGCACACAGGCGCCAGAATAGACCCAGCGCCGGGCACTGTGCGCCGAGATCGCGAACCGCCGCGCCAGCCACAGCGAGATGACGCCCGCCGCAATGCAGCCAATGTCCGTGCCGATGTAGTAGGCCGAATTGAACGCCAACGCCGCCGTCTCTGAGTAGCCACGCCCTTCCTGCATGAATTTCGGCAGCCACACGCGGAACAGATGCCAGCAGGTCTGCGCGCCGAAGATCAAAATCGCCAGCGCCCAGAATTTCCGGCCCAGCAGGATGTCCCACAGGCTCTCGCGCTGCGCCGGATCATCCACGATTTCCACATCCAACTCCGTCTTGCGCACCGATACAAACCACAGCACCACCCAGAGCAAGCCGATCGCCCCGATGACCTGAAACGCGAAGCGCCAGCTCGTGATGTCGTCGGTCATCAGCCAGATCATCATGGGTGGCGTCACCACCGCACCGATGGACGCCCCGCTTTGCAGCACGCTGTTGCCCATCATGCGATCCTGCGGCTGCAGCAGCGCAAACGTCGTCTTCAGTGCGCACGGCCAGTGCCCCGCCTCAAAAAATCCCAGCAGCACCCGGCACGTCAGCAGCGGCCAGTAGCCATCCGTGTGCGCCGAGGCGATCCCCATCAATGACCACCCCGTCAGCACGATCGGATACAGCCAGTAAATCCGAAACCGGTCCGCCAAAAAACCGAACACCAGCGATCCCACCGCAAACGCCCACCCAAACGCCAGCTCCAGATCCCCATACTGCTCCTGCGAAAGCTGAAACTCCTTCGTCACCCGCACCGCCGCATTCGAGAGCGTCTGCCGGTCCATGTAATTGATCGTCGTCGCCAGCAGCAGCAGGCCGCAGAGATACCATTTCCAAGAGGAGGAGCGTTGTATGGGCATAGACTGATTACGACTCGAACAAGCAGATCACTGCCACTTTCTTCGCATGCCATAATCATGCCGTCGGCGGTGGTGCCGCAGAACCAGCACATACACCACGTCTTGATCCGCCTCGTAGATCAGATGAAAAGGGAAGTCCTGCAAGTTGCAGCGCCGACGTGTGGGGTCGATAAAACGATGGCGCGCCGGATTTTCCCGGATGCCATCCAGCGCCGCCCGAAACTCAGTCATGAACCCGTTCTGCAGCCCAGAGTGAATTCTTGTCGTAGTAGGCCACAACACCCCGCAAATCGCGATCAATACCTGGATGAAACTCCAACTTCATCGCCTGCGGGACTCATTCACCGACTGCCACAATTCTTCTTCGGTGACCGTCTTCACTAGGCCGAGTTTGATCTCGTTGCTGCGGTGAATGGCCTCGGTCAGGCTGTCTGCATCGAAATCATTCGGGTCTGGCTCGTCCAGTGAATCCAGCAAAGAGTTCAGGACTTCGACGCGGCCCGATTCATCGAGCTTGAGCGCATGAGAAGTGATTTCGGCAGCAGTCATGGTCAGATTCTAAACTTTATCGTGCCTTCGACAAGGGTCAATTCACCCCTCCCAGCTCCTGCCATCCCACGCAATCACGCGTTCCAGCATCTTCACCACTTCCTCACTGAAGCATTGAAACAGCACCTCGCCTTTTTCGGCTGTCGCAGATCGCGGATCACCCACATGGCCCGGTTCGCTGCGGTCGGGCATGATCCAGCCGCGTGTGGCGGGTTCAAAAGCATTACCGAAGGGCACATCGTTCGTCTGCGTGAGATCACCGACGAGTTCGGGGCGCAGACGCAGCACCATGCTGGTCTCCCATTCGCAGGCGTGGCCCATGACGCGTTGTTGGATCGAAGGATCGCGCGTCCACGGCTCCGCGCCGAGATTCCAATAAGTCGCAAACAACAGCAGCAGATCGCTGCGCTCCCGATACTTCTGCCGCGTCTCAAACACCGCCTGCTTGCCGGGAATGTCGTTGCCCCCGTGGCCGTTGAGGAACACGAGCCGCTTAAAGCCGTGGGCGATGAAGTTGTCCATCAGCCCGTTGAGCAGATCGAGATACACTCGTGGCTCCGCCGACAAGGTGCCGGCGAAGTCCATGTGATGATGCGAATTCCCCAGCCACATCAGCGGCGCGATTAGTACCTGTTCCCCCATCGCTGCCTCGGTGCGACGGACGAGTTCGTTCGTCAACATGCTGTCGGTGAAGACCGGCATGTGCCGCCCGTGTTGCTCCAACGCGGCCACCGGAAAAATCACCGGCGTGTCGCGGCTCAGCGCGGAGACTTCGTTCCATTTCATATCGGCGAGTTGCATAAGAGAACAGTTTTTAGTCCACCGATTTCTCAGATTGGCGAGATGAATCCTGAATCTGTGAAATCGGTGTCATCTGTGGATCAGCGCACTTCCTCGACCTTGATCGTGTGCGTGACGGGTTTGATGAACCTGCGGACGTTGGCGTCCTGCTTGGCGTGCTCATCGGCCAGCTTCTTTTTTAATTTCGCCAACGCGGCTGCGACTTTCGGTTCTTCCGCAGTTTCGGCAGCGATCACGCGCATGTGCGTGACCAGATTTTTCACCAAAGTCGTTTCAAAAATCTCCTTCTGGCTGACAGCGTTGCTCAGATCGTTGAATGCAGCGTCGAAGGGTGTTTTGGTGAACTCGGCGGCCAGATTGATGCCCGCTTCGAGCTGCTCGCGGCTGAACTCCTTGCTCTGGCTGCCCCAGGTCACCTTCGCCTTGGCGGAGCCGAGGTTTTTCACCTGCAAGGTGAGACGATTGAGATCCTGATTGAAACTGGTGAACGGCAAAATGCTGCGATTGCTCCCTGCGGAGGTCGGATCAGCATCAAAACAAAACGGCCACTTCGTGCTCTCCAACGTCACGCTGCCGCCCTGACCGCCCTTCACCACATGACCGCTGCTCGCCGTGCTTTCACCTTTCACATCCATCGTGATCGTGCCGATCTCGCCATCAAATCCGAGTGCCGTCAAAAACGCCTGCGCCATCAGCAATTGGCCCGCGGGGGCCGGATGGAAGCCATCACCACCGAAGGGACCGTAGCCCTTGCCGAGCGCGGCCTTCGACTTCGCCAGCGCGCTCATCATCGTGTCATGCACGTTGGCAAAGGGCTGTTTGTTTTCCTCCGCGAGCTTTTTCGCGATGTCGCGCAGTTGCGCGAGGTTTTCGTTGTACAACTCGCCCTTGATCGTGGGCCGCGTGAAAAAATCGGGGTCCACACCGCCCGGCGAACCGATCGCCATGACCTTCACGCCGACCTTTTGCAGTCCGGCGATCACCGCCCGCATGTTCTTCTCATACTCCGCACCAATCTGCGGGGTGAAGGCCGTGTAGCTGCCGTCATTCATGCCGTAGCAGGTCGTGGCCACGTCCGGATTGAACACCGCGAGATCGTTTTCGAGCCGCGCGGCGAATCCGCCCGCCCGCTCACCGCTCCAGCCGAACTGGAACACCTTGATGTCACTGCGACCTGTGCAGGCCAGCAGGTAGGTCTCGATGTATTTGGAGTAAATCTTCTGCTCCGTGATGCTGTCGCCAATCACGGCGACACGGGCATTCGGAGGCAGCAGGGATTCAGCCCGCAGGCTGACAGCGACGAGGAGGATGGGAAGAAACGAGAGAATGCGCATGGCGTCAGTCATACCGCCAAAATATGGGTGTTCTGGCAAGGATTTGTTTCAGCAAAATGGTCCGCCGCACAGAGGACTGTGCGGACCACTTTACCGCAGCATCGTCTCCGTCTGTGCAAGCACATCGCCAAACGGGATGCGCTCTAGCAAACCGAAGGACGCGTGGCGTCCGAGCCGGGCACGCGTGGTGGCGGGACTGGTGAGGCCGCAGAGGAAGCGGGCGAGTTGGCGGGAGTTGTGCAGGGCGGCGTGGCGTTCGTTGAGTAGCTCACGAATCGCGGCGACGTGCTCGACGGTGATCGGCGGCGGCGCGGATTGCGGGATTTCGCGGGGTGAATCGTCGGTGTTGCCCTTTTCGTGCTCTTTGCAGCTCGTGCAGGTGCCGCAGTCGGCGTCCATGGCTTCGCCGAAGTAATTCAAGAGCCAGCGGGTGAGACAGCCGCGATGCTGGGCGAAGCTGAGCACTTCGCGCAGGCGCTCGACATCGCGGGATTCGCGCTCGGCGAAGAGTTGCTGCATCTTTTTCGTGATCTCCTGCGGATCGCGACGATGCGCGTCTTCGGCCAGACGGTATTTCTGGCGGCTACCGCTGGGCTTGAGTTCGATGTCGCCGGATTCTTGCAGCTAGGTCAGGGCTTTGAGCACGCGCTCACGCGGTTCGTTGAGTTCGGTGGCGGCTTCGTCGGGATTGAGCGTGATCCACTTCGTGCCGCGTTTGCCGCACTGAAACAGGCTGCGCAAAAACGCCTGCCGTTCGGGTTTGTGGCCGGACAGGATGCGCTGCTCCGGCGAAATGAAGCGGAACTGATAACTCGCGTAAAACGAACCGAGCGGACGCAGGATGCCGTTGAGTTCGAGATTCGTGATGACCGTTTCGATGACCAGCGGGCGGATGTCGGTGGCTTGCGCGAGGTCGTACATAGACACGTCGAATTCCGCGCCTTGCAGCAGCAGATGATCGAGAAGCTGGCGGATGGCCTGCGGCGTCGGCGTGTCGCCAAAGGTGAAGTTTTCCAGCACGATGCAGTCGTCCGCGCAGGCGAGCAGCTCGCAGACGGACGTTTTGCCATCGCGACCAGCGCGGCCGGTTTCCTGCGAGTAGTTTTCCAGCGTTTTCGGCAGGTTGTAGTGATACACCGCCCTGATGTCCGCTTTGTCGATGCCCATGCCGAAGGCGATGGTGGCGACGATGACATCGGTCTGACCACTCATGAAGCTATCTTGCGCCGCGTGGCGATGTTCACCCGGCAAACCGGCGTGGTAGGCCAAAGCGTTCACGCCGCTCTTCTGCAAATGCGTGGCGACGTGCTCCGCCGTGTTTTGCAGCGTCACATAGACGATGGAGGGCACTTTGCGCTTCAGCAGCAGCTTGGTGAGCACCGGTAGGCGCTGCTGCGCGGTGCAGGGCGTGATGCGGAAATACAGGTTCGGCCGCAGGAACGAGGTCTGCACATGATCGGCCTCCGCGATGTTGAAGGCGCGGCGAATATCCGCCGCGACTGAGGGTGTGGCCGTGGCGGTGAGAGAGAGCACCGGCTGGATGCCGAGTTCCTTCGCCACCAGCGCGAGGCGCAGGTATTCAGGGCGGAAATTGTGGCCCCACTCCGAGATGCAGTGCGCCTCATCCACCGCCATCATCGAGATACGCAGACGCTTGAGCCGCTCGACGAAGTTTTCATTCATGAGCCGCTCCGGGGCGATGTAGAGCAGCTTCAGCGTGCCGTTGCGCATGTCCTCGAAGACTTGCGCGGCTTCATCCGCCGACAGCGATGAATCGAGCCGTGCCGCCGCGATGCCACGCGCCCGCAGCGCCTGCACCTGGTCCTTCATCAGCGCGATCAGCGGCGAGATGACCAGCGTCACGCCGTCCATGAGCAGCGCGGGCAGTTGATAGCAGAGCGATTTGCCTGCGCTGGTCGGAAACAGCGCCAAAGCACTGCGGCCGGCCAGTAGAGCCTCCATCACTTGCTCCTGACCGGCACGAAAAGCCTTGTGGCCGAAATGCTGTTTAAGGGTGGCGTGGAGATCGTGCGACATGTGGCATTCATGGCACATTCAGGCTTCAGCGTGCAATGCAAACCTTGTCGGCTTCGTTCTCTTCCGACCATGAAGACGATCCTTTGCTCCCTCCTCGCCCTGTCGGTTGCCGCATTTGCCGCAGACGAGGGCTTCACGCCGATGTTCAACGGCAAAGACCTCACGAACTGGGTCGTGCCCGAAGGCGACAACGGCCACTGGCAGGTGATTGACGGCGTGATCGATTACGACGCGTGCAGTGAATCGCCTGCGAAGGACAAGAACCTGTGGACGGCGAAGGAATACGGCGATTTCACGCTGAAGATCGACTGGCGGCTCAAGCAGGCGACCGGCCTCTACGACATGCCGGTCGTGCTGCCCGACGGCACGCACAAGCTCGACGAAAACGGCAAGGAGATCAAAATTCCCACGCCGAATGCCGATTCCGGCATTTATTTGCGTGGCGTTGGCAAATCACAGATCAACATCTGGTGCTGGCCCATCGGTTCCGGCGAGGTCTATGGCTACCGCATGGACAAAACGATGCCGCCCGAGGTGCGGGCGGGTGTGACGCCGAAAGTGAAAGCCGACAAACCCGTGGGCGAGTGGAACACCTTCGAGATCACCATGAAGGGCGACCGCCTCACCGTCGTGCTCAATGGCCAGACCGTGATCGAAAACGCGCAGCTCCCCGGCGTTCCCGAAACGGGCAAGCTCGGCCTCCAGCACCACGGCGGTAAAAACGCGAAGACCGGCGAACTCTCGCCGGCCTCCAGTCTGATTCAGTTCAGGAATGTGTTGATCAAGGAGCTGTGATCGGCAGGTGGGGGCGGCGGTCTTTCGAAGCCTGCGGGGAGCGAGCGTGAGGCGCCTAGTGGGCATCCCCTGCAGAGTGGACTCCATGCTGGAATATTCGTATCTATTCAGGTGGTTCGAGGAAGCCTGAATGGCTTCGGGAATACAGCCCAAGGGATGAGCGAGGAACGAGCGATTCCCTGGGTAATGTCACCGCAAGGTGGGAAGCAAACCCAAGATGTTAGCGGAGTGCCAGGGGAGCCAGCAGCGTCTG
>JBDNIB010000537.1:0-1713 GCA_041688535.1 Prosthecobacter sp. | reverse complement strand
CAACAGGTTCATCGAGTTCGGTGGGCAGATCGACGAGTGCCTCTGGACTGACGTAGCCGCCGCTGACACCCTCGCTGCGGTTCGGCGTGCCGCTGAGCGTGCGGCTGCTGTAAAAGATGCCGGCCAGGGCATAGTAGTCCTGCTGGCTCACGGGTTCCGTCTTGTGATCATGGCAACGGGCGCAGGCCAGTGTCAGGCCCAAAAAGGCGCGTGAGGTCACGTCGATCTGGTCGTCCACGAGGTCGAGAAGGTACTGCTCGTAGCTGCCCTCCTGCACGTTCATGCTGCCGAGTGCGAGCATGCCAGTGCCGACGATTTGATCGCGGCGCTGGAGCACGGTTTTCGCGGGCAGCAGGTCGCCGGCGATCTGCTCGGCCACGAAGCGGTTGTAGGGCTTGTCGGTGTTGAGGGAATCGATCACCCAGTCGCGATAACGCGCCGCATAGAGGAACGGCGCATTCCAGACGCGGCCTACGCTGTCCGCGTAGCGCACGACATCGAGCCAATGCCGTGCCCAGCGCTCGCCGAAGCGTTCGGATTCGAGGAAGGCATCCACGATTTTGGCAAAGGCGAGATCATCCGGCGCGGTGTCACGCACAAAGCGGTCGATCTCCTCCTGCGACGGCGGCAGGCCGCGCAGATCGAAGGACGCACGTCGGATCAGCGTGAGACGCGAGGCATCGCCGATGGGACGCAGATTGTTTTTTTCGAGTCGTGCGAGGATGAAGCGGTCGATGTCGTCCTTCGGCCATGCGGCATCGCGAACCTGCGGAATCGCTGGACGCATGATGCGCTGGTAGGACCATGGCGTGGGGTTTTCGTATTCTTCGGCGGCAGGCGCGATGTGATGGCTCAAGAGGCAAAGAATCAGAAGGATGGCAGTAGAATGGAGGGCAGTAGAATTTTGCAGTTTCTGAGATTCTACTGCCACCATTCTGCTGCCATTTGGATTGCGGCTTCATTTCACGCCTCCCTTCACCTTCAGCCACGCGCTCAGTGCCTTGACGTTTTGATTGAAGTCGAGGCTGTAGATCACACCACCGATTGGCGAGGTCTTCTTGCCGCTCGCGTCGCGCATCCAGCCGCGTTCGTCGTCGGTGACGGTCCAGGAGCCGTCGGGCTTTTGCTCGCTCAAGATGGTGGCGATGTCGGCATCGGTGGGTGGGGAGGACCAGCGTTCTTTTTCGACGCGGGGGAAGATGACCGGCTCGCCCTTGGCGATTTTCCGGCCGAAGGCTTCGAGGGCGTCGAGTTCGCTGTCCCATTTCAAGCCGTAGTTGGAGGAGGCTTTTTGGTCGGAGTAGGTCAGTTCAAAACCCTTGCCGCCCTCGCCGCGTTCAAAGTAGAGCGGCTTGTTGGTTTGCAGTTCGTAGTAGCGGGCGATGCGGCCATCCGGCAGTAACGATTTCCGCAGGTAGGCGAGCGCACGCGGCAGCGGCGCGAGGTATCGGTTGTCGCGGGTGGCGGCGGCGAGTTTCAGCAGCGCCCACATGCAGGACTGGCTTTCGCGACCGCAGATGGCGCTCGGTTCGAACTGGCGGCTCCAGGCGGGGTGCATGTCGGCGTCGTACTGCTGCGCCCAGGCAGGCTGCGGATCAGGCATCTGCGCGGTGATGAGGAAATCGCCGCCGCGCTTGGCGGCATCGAGGTATTTGGCATCGCCGCGAAGCTGCCAGGCGAGCAGCAGTGTGTCCATCAGCGTGGCGTGCGTGT
>JBDNIB010000536.1:0-2037 GCA_041688535.1 Prosthecobacter sp. | reverse complement strand
TGAGCTAATTGCAAAACCCCTGAAAACCAACGCTGTTTAGGCTAAATGTGTTATCTGCCATAACTGATCGCAACACACAGCATTTGTAACATCGAAGGTGTGAGGTTTTGCAATTGGCTCATCTGAATCCTATTTTTTGCGGTTCTTTGCGTCTTTTTTGCGACCATTTCTGCAGCTTATTTGCCCTTTTCATCGGCGTGCATCCCGCCATATTCGCCGCCCCTTATGGCATCGGCCCCCAAGCGCATCGTTCTCAAATTCGGCACCGGCATTCTCACGCGGAAGCACACGCCGGAGCCTGATCCCGTGCAGTTGCGCAAGCTGGTGGAAGCCATCGCCTTGCTCAAGGCCGCCGGGCATGCCGTCGTCGTCGTCAGCAGCGGTGCCGTGGCCTCCGGTTTGAAGCCGCTGGAGTTCACCGAGCGCCCCACCGACGTGACCACGCTTCAAGCGCTCGCCGCTGTGGGGCAGACGCATCTCATGCACGCGTATGAGACGCTGCTGCGCGAGCACGGCCTGCATGTGGCGCAGTTGCTCGTCACGCATGGCGATTTTGAAAATACTGATCGTGCGCCGCGCGTCAAAGCCGTGCTGGATCGCTTGATGGAGTTTTCCCAAGTCGTTCCCGTCATCAATGAAAACGACTCCGTCGCCACCGAGGAGCTGCGCTACGGCGACAACGACAAGCTCTCTTCCCGTGTCGCTCGTTTTTGGGGTGCGGATGTGCTCATGCTGCTCACCAGCGCCCCCGGACTGCTGCGTGACATAAACAAGCCCGAGGACGGCCCGATCCCTGTCGTCGAAAACGTGGATGACGTGATCCACCACGCCGAGGAAGAAAAAACCAAGCTCGGCACCGGCGGCATGATTTCCAAGCTGCGCGCCGTGCAGGACGCCGTGCATGGCGGCGTCGAGTGCATCATCGCCTCCGGCCGTCACGCCGAGGCGATTCCCGGTTTGATCGAGGGCCACGGCATCTGCACCCGCTTTCCAGCTCAAACCGCCCACTAATCCATGTCCGACACCGCCACGCTGCTGATCCACTGTCCTGACCGCCCCGGTCTCGTGCATGATGTTACCGGTTTCATCTCCTCGCATCAGGGCAACATCATCGACCTGCAGCAGCACATTGATGAGGAGCAGGATGCCTTCTTCATGCGTCTGGAATGGAGTTTGGAAAAATTCACGCTTGAACGCGAGGAGATCGAATCCCGTCTGCAACCGATGGCCCGCCGCCATGAGATGCAGATGCGCCTGAGCTTCGCCAGCCAGCGCAAGCGCATCGCGTTGTTCGTCACCAAAGAGAGCCATTGCCTCTACGACCTGCTCGCTCGGCATGAGTCCGGCGATCTGCCCGTGGACATTCCGCTCATCGTCGCCAATCACGACACGCTGCGGCCGGCTGCCGAGCGTTTCGGCATTCCGTTTCATCATTTCCCGATCACCAAGGACAACAAGGCCGCGCAGGAGGCCGCGCAGATCGAGCTGCTGCGTGAGCATCGCGTTGATACCGTCGTGCTCGCCCGCTACATGCAGATCATCAGCCCCGCGATGATCGCCGAGTTCCCGAATCGCATCCTAAACATCCACCACAGCTTCCTACCCGCCTTTGTCGGCGCGAAGCCCTATCATCAGGCCTTCCAGCGCGGCGTGAAGATCATCGGTGCCACCAGCCACTACGTCACCGCAGATCTCGATGAAGGTCCGATCATTCATCAGGACGTGATGCGCGTCAGTCATGAGGACAGCGTCACCGACCTCGTGCGCCTCGGTCGTGACCTGGAAAAAACCGTCCTCGCCAAAGCCCTCTGGTGGCACGTCCGCGACCGCGTGCTTGTTTTCAAGAACAAGACCGTGGTATTTGATTAAACTCCGACCATGACCACCACCACCGCTCTCATCGCCAGCATTGCCTGCGGCTACCTCAGCGGCTCCGTGCCGTTCGGGTATCTCGCCGGAAAACTGAAAGGTCTCGACATTCGCCAGCATGGCAGCGGCAACATCGGTGCCACGAATGCGATCCGCGTGTTGGGGAAG
>JBDNIB010000535.1:0-2889 GCA_041688535.1 Prosthecobacter sp. | reverse complement strand
TTCCTTCAGTGACGCGCTGCCCGCCCCGCCGATTGATCCGCCTGCCGCCAGCAAGAAGGTCAAAGCGCGTGAAAAGAACGGCCCGCCTTCTCACCGCGATGACATCGTCATTCCCGACTACACACTGATCAAGCGCATCGGCTCCGGCGCGTACGGGGAGGTCTGGCTGGCAAAGAGCGTCACCGGAGCACTGCGGGCGGTAAAAATCGTCTGGCGCGAGGATTTTGAACTCACGCGCACGTTTCACCGCGAATTTCAGGGCATCCAGCAGTTCGAGCCGATCTCACGCGGCCATCCCTGCCTCGTTCACATCCTGCACGTCGGCTGGAATGAGCCGCGCGGCTTTTACTACTGTGTGATGGAACTGGCGGATGACGCCGAGGATGGTGCGAACATCGTGGACACGCAGACCTATGTCCCGCGCACGCTGACCACGGACATGAAACGCCATGGGCGGCTTGATCCGTTTTTCTGCCGTGATGCAGGCGTGTACATGGCCGACGCGCTGCACTACATGCACAATCACGGTCTCACGCACCGCGACATCAAGCCCTCCAACATCATTTTTGTGGGCGGTGTGTGCAAACTGGCGGACATCGGCCTCGTCGCCGCGTTTGGGGAACGCACGTTCGTCGGCACCGAGGGCTTCGTGCCACCGGAAGGCCCCGGCACCCCGCAGGCGGACATCTACAGCTTGGGCAAGGTGCTCTATGAGATGAGCAGCGGGAAGGACCGCATGGAGTTCCCCGAGGTGCCGGACAATCTCTCTGACGAGGAGTGGCCCTTCTGGCTGGACCTCAACCGCGTCATCTGCCAGGCCTGCGATTGTGATCTCAACCGCCGTTTCTCCACCGCAGCAGATTTTGCCGAATCCCTACAGCATGTCGGCGACACCAAGCCGGAGAGCTTCGTGCGGCGCTTCAGCCGCGCTACCATCATCACGCTGCTGGCCTCGTTCACCCTGGCCAGCGGGATCGTCATGGCGAAATATCAGCGCGAGTGGGCCTATGACATCCCTTTGCCAGTGAAGCCGCAGCCGGTTCTCCCGGCACGTCCACAGCCGCCCAAAGCAGGGAAGCCCTGGCAAAACCGGCTCAAACAATGGTTCACCTACAAGCAGGACCGCCACATCGCGGATGTCGCCCTGGATGCGCTGCTGTTCCGCACTTTCCTCGAAGAAACCGGCCGCGCCGCCGAATACGAGGTGACGCCGAACACCCTGCCCGACAAAACCATTCTCTACGCCGCCGTAATTCCTGCGGCAGAGGCCGACGCATTCTGTGCCTGGATGTCCGCCAAGGATCGCCAGACCGGCCGACTTGACGCGGATCACGAATATGCCTGGCGCGCAGCCAACATTCCGCGCCCGCCCGGCAGTTCAGTGCCCAAACCCGGCCACAGTCCGATCCGCTGTGAGATCGTGAGCGTGAAATTCGGCACCCTCAACATCGCCAGCACACCTGCGGGTGCGGAGGTGTTTGAAGGCGAGCGCCTCGTCGGCCGTACGCCGCTCTCATTGCCGAAAGTGCGTGTGGACGCGTTTAGCTACGAGGTCCGCCTGCCTGGTTACAAACCCGAGGCGGCCAGCGGCAAGCTCAAGGAAGGGCAAAGCATCAGCTTCAACCTGCGTCTGAAAGCCACCGGCTCCGTCGTCTTCGGCAAGCTTTGGCTCAACAGTCTCGGCATCAAGCTGGTGCCGCTCGGTCGGGCCATGCTGGCCAGCACGGAAACCCGCCGCAAAGACTTCGCCGAGTTCGCCAAGGCCACCAACCAACCGCCGGTGGATGGCCGCGTGCTGGACACGGACCCCGATTTTCCCGTCACCCTGGTCAACCGCTCCGAGGCGGAGCAGTTCTGCCGCTGGCTCACCGATCGTGAGCGGGCCAAGGGGTTGCTCGAACCCGATCAGGAATACCGTCTGCCCACCGATGACGAATGGAGCATGGCCGCCTATCTCTCCCGCGAGATCGGTAAAACGCCCGCCGAACGCAGTCTGAAAATAGAGGGCATCTATCCGTGGGGCTTCATCTGGCCGCCGCCGGCCAAATCGGGCAATTTCCACGACAAAACAGCCGACAGCAGCGGCAAAAAAGCCATTCCCAACTACACGGACGGTGCCGCCGCAGTCTCGCCCGTCGGCTCCTATCGTGCCGACGGCCGTGGCTTGTTTGATCTCTCCGGCAATGTCTGGGAATGGGTCTCCGACTCCTGGAGCACCATGCCAGACCAGGGAGTCCTGCGTGGCGGAGCCTACACCACGGCGGAGCGCCAGGAACTGCTCGCATCCTTCCGCAGACAGACCGCTGCCGCAGACCGCCACCCAGACGCCGGTTTCCGCCTCTTGCTATGGAACATCGGCCAGACCGCACGCGACGATGAAGATTGAAGCCGTGTCGTGCGTTGGAATAAACAGACCTTTCGTGTCTCCCACCCTCAGCAAGCCCCTTCTGCCATGAAACTCCGCATCCCTCTGCTTTCCGCCCTCGCCGCCGCTTTTTGCCTGGTTCAGGCCGAGGACAAACCCAAAACCGAATCCCCTGCCATGCCCAAGCCTGCAATCGTGAAAACCGAAGATGAATGGAAAAAACTGCTCACCCTGGAACAGTATGCGGTGACCCGCGAACGCGGCACCGAACGCCCGAACGGTGCCATCTACGAAGCATTCGAAAAACAAGGCGAAGGTACCTACTACTGCGTCTGCTGCGGTGCGGAACTCTTCACCTCGAAGGAAAAATTCCACTCCGGCTGCGGCTGGCCCTCGTTCTATGATTCATCCAAGGCCAACGGCGTCCTCGAAAAGGTGGACAACACCCACGGCATGAAGCGCATTGAAACCGTCTGCAAGCGCTGTGACGCCCACCTCGGCCATGTCTTTGAAGGCGAAGGCTT
>JBDNIB010000534.1:0-5400 GCA_041688535.1 Prosthecobacter sp. | reverse complement strand
TGGAGAAACCAGCAGCAAGGCGATCACTATCAATACCACAACGGCCAATGCCTACATCAACGCCAACGGCAGCGGGGCGCTGGTCCTGACGGGAACGATCACCGCGCTGGCAGGAGCGAAGACCTTGGTGCTGGGTGGTGCCAGCACTGCCAGCAATGAAATTCAGTCGTCGATTCCACTCAATGCGACGAATTTGCAGAAAATTGGAACAGGCACATGGGTGCTTTCCGGTGCCAATTTGTACACTGGCACCACCACCGTCTCCAGCGGTACTTTGCAGCTCAAAGACACCTTCTCTGGCTCGTCACGGAATGGGATAGTGGACACGTCCAATCTCATTTTCAATGTGGACACCTTTTCGCAAGGGGCCGGCGGCACCTTTGAGTATCTTGGCGACGGTGCCAATCCCAGCGCGGAATCCGTCGGCTCTCTGCTTGGGACGGCGGGCGCGGGCACGGTCAAAGTCACTGCTGGCGGCGGCGGGACGGCTGCACTGACCTTCTCCTCACTCGGCACGATCTCAGCGGGCAGTGGGATCAATTTCGTCACCAACGCTGGCGGCTCGGTCGTTCTAACTGGAGCCGCCGACATCAATGGCATCCTCAATGCGCACCTCTATTATAATGGCGCGGACTTCGCCTCTGGTAGCGCGGTGACGGCGGCCACTTACACGGCAGAGGCGGCCGGTGCCAGCCTCGCGGCAAGCAACACGAATCCCTACCTCGTCAACACCACCGACATCGCCGCGCAGGCCACGGCTATCATCAACGCTGGTATCAAGTTTGACGACACCCGCAACCTCACCCTCGCGGGCGGCGCGACCCTCACCATCCGCAATGGTGCCACCGTCTCCGGTGGCATTCTCGTCACTGGCGGCAGCTCCGTCGTCATCAGTGGCGGCACCGGCATCACCAGCGGCGGCGCGTCCGATCTCGTCTTCCGCACCGATGGCGTGGGCGACACCCTCACTCTCAATACACCCATCACCGCCGCCTCCACCCTCGGCTGGACGAAGCTGGGCGCGGGCACCTTGGTGCTTGGTGCTGCCAATGCTGGCACCACGGTCGGTCAGATTCACATCAATGAGGGTACGGTCCAGCTCTCCGGCTCTGGCCGCCTGGGGGCGGACAGCATGGATGTGCGTCTGCGGCAGGGTGCCACATTGGATTTAAACGGCGTGAATCTTGGCACGGCTGCCTCAGCGACGGCTGCCATTGATGAACTCAATGGCGCGGGTACGGTCACCAACAGTGCGGCTGCCACCACGGCCATCTTGCGTGTCGGCAGCGCCAACACCAGCAGCTTTTTTACCGGTACCATTGAGGATGGCCTGGGCCAGATCAGTTTAGTGAAAAGTGGCAGTGGCACCTTCTGGCTCTCCGGCGCTCAATCTTACACTGGCGTGGTGCAGCTCATCGGCGGGAACCTCGATGTGACTTCTTTGGCAAATATCGGCGTCGCCAGTGGACTCGGCCTTGGGGATGCCACCAGTGATGTCACCAACGCCGCTAGTCTCGTCTTCAACGGCGGCGCGCTACGCTACATCGGTCAGAACACGACGAACACTTATCAGACCACGCAGAGTCCTTCCGTCAATACCAACCGCCTCTTCACCCTGGCGGGCAACGGCACCATCGCCAGCTTCGGCAGCTACGGCAAAAATGATTCTAGTGGTCGCGCGAGCAACCATGCCGCGCTGGTCTTCAGTAATACTGCTGCGGTGGCTTTCAGTGGAGCGGGCAATCGTCTCCTCGACCTGCGCGGTGACTCGCTGGGGGATAATATCATGGGGCTGCAGCTCATTGACAACCCGACCGGCGGCTTGCTGAGCGTCAGAAAGTTTGACAGTGGCCTCTGGATCCTGACCAATGCCAGCAACTCCTACACTGGCGACACCCTGATTGGCGGGGGTGCTCTGCAGGCCCAGGACGGCAGTTCCCTTTCCACCAACAGTAATCTGGTGATCGATGGCGGTGGTGGCATCTTCCAGACCTCCGGCACCTTCACCCGCGCTCTCGGCACAGGTGCCAACGAGGTGCGTTTTGGAGCGATCAATCTCCGGGGGGGCTTCGCTGCCAGCACGGCACCGCTGATAGTCAATCTGGGCACCTCGGGACTCGTCTGGGGATCATCGAACTCTCCCACCGCTGGCACCACCCATTTCCTCGGCGCCGGCACGCTCTACCTCAGCTCCAGCACCGCGCTGGCGGATGTGACCTTCGTCAATGACTTTGAAGTCACCCAGGGTATCGACAAACCGATCACCGTCACCACGGCACTCAATAGCACCACAGTGACTCTCACTGGCGGCACCACCACCGATGGTCTCACCGTCGGCCAGGCCATCTCTGGTGCCAACATTCCGGCGGGAGCGTTCATTGCTTCGGTCAATACCGCCACCCAGATCAGCCTTAGTGTTAACGCCACCGCTGCCGGCACTGGCACCGTAGCCAGTGTCTCCGGCGCCGGTGTCCGTGAAATCCGCGTCGATGACAATGGTAACACGGGCCTCGATTACGCCACGGTTTCCGGCGTGATCAGTGGCGCTGGCGGTCTCGGCAAGGTTGGCGGTGGCTTACTGATCCTCAATGATGCTAACACCTACAGCGGGAACACGTTGTTTCGCGAGGGTGGTCTCTTTGTCAGCTCGATTGGGGCTGCGGGAGCCACATCCTCCAGCCTGGGCACCAATGTCAGCGGTGGCATTCTCGAACTCGGTAATCCAGGCACCAACACGACGGTCAGCCTGATGTATGTCGGTCCTGGTGAAGTGGCCACGCGTAAGGTCGCCATCACCGGCACCACGGGAACCCGGCGTATTGACTCCAGTGGCAGCGGCGCGCTGGTGCTGACCAATCTGGTGCATACTTCGGCGGATTCCGTCACCACCACCGGCGGCGCCAAGATTTTGGAAATCCGTGGCAACAACACCGATGGCAACCGCATCACCTCGGTGCTGGCAAATAACGGCGGCATCTTGACGATCAATAAGTTCGACAGCGGCACCTGGATCCTGGATCCCACCAGCGCCAATACTTTCACCGGCATTTTGACGGCGGGTGCCGGCACGCTCGGCCTCACCGCAGACGGGATCGGCAGTGCCTCGCGGCTCGACATGAGCAATACTGCTATTTTTGCTCATGGCGGGGATCTGACTACCAGCATTCCCATGCAGTTGATCAACAACACTGCCGCGGTGTTCACCGGTTCGCACAACATCACCCTCGATGGCACCGTGACCAAACAGGCGGGCGCGAACGACCAGACCTTCAGCAACAATCTTGAAAATGGTGCGGTGCTGACCATCAACGGCAATTTCGTCAACGACCAGAACGCGGTGGCCACCCGCAACATCAACGTGCGCGGCTTCGGCTCCACGGTGTGGAATGGCCTCATTCAGAACAACAGCACCGCCGGTGCGCTCACCCGCTTCGACATCCGCATCGCCAACGAGGCATCTTTCACCCTCGGCGGCGACAACAAAGGCGCGGCGCTCGGCTTCACGGGGGGCATCGTGCTAGGCCAGGGAACGCTCATTGTGGCCCACACGGGTGGTCTTTGCCCCACCGCGAACAATGTGATTCTGAGTGGCGGGGTGCTGACGGCAGCGGTCGATCTCTCCGGTGCCAGCAAGATTACAAACAATGTTTTCCTCCAGGGCGATCCGGTGACCATCAATGGCACGCAGAACATCGAGTTCGGCGGTAGCCTGACCCATGACAACGCAGACCGCAATCTGGTCAACAACCTGTCGGGCGGGGCGATTCTCACCCTCTCGGGTGGAGTCAATCTCTCGCAGAACGCCACCAGTCGCACACTCACCGTGCGTGGTACGGGGGACACGCTGATCAGCAGCGTGATCGTCAATGGCAGCACCGCTCCGGCAAGCGCCTTCCGCATGCGCGGCACCGGCACGGTGGAACTGACCGCCGCCAACACCTATGACGGGGCTACTGCAGTGGAGAACGGTGTGCTCAAACTCGGCGGGGCCGGGGTGCTCGATCAGAACTCTGTCATCACAGTGAGCGGCAGCGCGGTTTTACGCTTAGACAACGCTACCACCAATAATGGCAATCGTGTGAGCGACACCCAGGACATCAATCTGGACCACGGCACACTGGATTTCATCGGCAATGCCGCAGGGTCCACTGAGTCCCTCGGCCGGCTCGACATCAATGGCAATGGCTTGGCCAAGGTTTTGATTTCGGGCGGCGACAGCACGCTGACCTTCCTGTCAGTGAACTTTGCCAATACCGGCTCGACCCTGGATCTGAGCACCATCGCGAGCCTCGGCAGCAACAACAAGATTTTGTTCACCACCGCCCCTAGTGGCATTGCGGTGTCCAACGGCATCCTGCCGCGGGTGGTGATCGGCAGCGACTTCGCGGAATACGATGTGACCAATGGTGTCCGCGCATTCACTGGCTACAACAACTCCAACAATCTCGGAACGGCGTTGGCCACGGCCACCATGAACCTGACTGCCGCCGCGAGTGTCACCGGGTCACAGACCGTGAATGCTTTAAGGCTGGACCATGGCACAGGAGTGACCGTGGGATCGACGGTTGCGGGAGTCACGCTTACCCTCACCAGTGGTGGACTCATCGCCACTGGGGGCGGCATCCATCGACTGAGCGTACCCATTGTAAACTCGGGTGCCAATGGCGCTTTCTTCCAGGTTTCCGCCGGTACGACGTTGGAGGTGGATAGTGTCCTCACTGGCGCGGCATTCACGGCGCTCCAAGGCGGCAGCATCAACTTCAACACCCAGCAGTTCTTCACCAGCACCACCAATCTTCATGGCGGCACCCTGAAGCTGAACGGCGGCCTGAACACCATCATGCCGTTAAAGCAGGCGATCTTTATCAATCCAGGAGCCACCCTCGATCTCAATGGCAATGTCCAGTTTGCTGGCAACATCCTCACCAGCAGCGTCCAGCCCGGTGCCGGTGGCTCCATCATCAGCAGCACCGGCACCGGCACCATTGTCACTGACAATGGTGGCAACTGGATGGGAGTTATCAGTGGCAGCGTCAATCTCGGCCGAGTCGGTGGCGGCACCTTGACCATTGGGACGGCGCAGACCTACACCGGCTGGACTTTCCTGACCGCCGGTGCCACCACGCTGCGTGACGAGGGTACGCTGGCGAACACCTCTGGCATCGACATCAACCTAGCCACCCTGACCCTCTCTAACAACGAGAACCTACAGACGCAGAACAACAACAGGATCAATGATGCCGCAGCGATCACGCTGCGCAGCGGTACGCTCAACGTCAACGGTCTAGTGAATACCGCCGCCTCGGAAACTTTGGGAGCCATCACGGCGGCCATGGGGGCCAATGTGATCCAGTCCGCCACCGGTGGCACCGGCTCTGCCGGCGCTTTTACTTCGCAAGA
>JBDNIB010000056.1:0-4325 GCA_041688535.1 Prosthecobacter sp. | reverse complement strand
GATCGTGTTGAGCGCCGCGCAATGCCTGATGGACCAAGCGGCGCAACGCGAGCTAGTGCGAGTGCGCCGAGTGCGACAACAGATCGCGGCCTGTGCCCTGCCAGCACGAAGACCGCGGAGTTGTGATCGTAAAGTGCGTCAACCCATCAAAAAGTGGCAGCGCATGATCTCGCCCACTTCATCCACCTCGCCATCTTTGTATGAAGTCACCATGATTGCTTAACGGCATTGGGCTTAAGCGCCGCTCGCGGCAACGAGGCAGCATGACGTGGGAGCGCTTTGGCAACCTATTGAGCGAGCATCTACCACTGCCACCGCCCAGGGTCGTGCATTCCATCTATAACGCGAAGTCCTGATCTGAGGAACCGTATGCCTTAATTGGGCTCGTACGGGTCTGTGGGGGAGCCGCCCGGCAACGGACGGCTCTACCCGGAAGCCTGGACCAAAGCCCGCGAAACGACCGCAGCGCCAAGCGGCGTAACGATCCAAGTTCAAGCGCAACCTCAAACCAGAGGCACTCGGCGAGCAGCTAACCGCTTCCGGGTATGTCCGGCCAATCTTATAGCGGAGCTGGAGATGTACCTTTGGGACTAAACGTGATGATGAAATGATCTGGATAAACATCAAATCCATAGTCCAGTCCAGCCGCATGAATCATCTCTTTGAGTGCGCGGAAAGTTTCAAAAGAGTCAGGGTAAACGTTTAAACTTACATATCCTCCCCAGCGCTGGTAACTTGCCAATAATCTTTGGATGCTAGGCTTGTCAGTAATCAGCAATCCCTCCGATTTTTTTGGAATCGCCTCAAAGCTCTCATTGTCTTTATGCACACGCTGCAGACCTGCATATTTTTCCCCTGCTGAATCTACAAGCGGGTATACGGTACCATACTTCAAGATGATGTTCATTGGAGCCTTGGTAATGGCCCGCTCTTTGGGGAATCGTACGTGCTCAACCCGTTTCTCATCTGCAGTCGCGATCTGACTCGTGATACGCTGAATTTTCGCAGCAAAATCCCGTTCCTTGTTCTTTACCGCAGATCTTCTGGCTTTGGCATCCTCGATTTTCACGTCCAGCGCCTTCACCTCGGCGCGGAGTTTGGCGATGTCCCCGGCGGGGTCCTTTGACTGGCCGGCATCATCATTCATCTGCGAGGCCTGCGTCTTTCTCAGCCGCTCCTGTGTGGCGCGCAGTTCATCCCGTTCGTTGATCAGCTTCTGTAGTTTGTCCTGTCCGGAGTCTTTCATCTTCAGGCTCAGCTCTTGGAGTCCTGTCAGTTCGGCCTTCGCTGCCGCTAGCCGTTCGACCAGCAGCATGCCGCGTGTCTCAGTCACCTCGATCTGATCACCCTGCGGGGAGGTTTCGTTATTCGTCAGGAGGGCAAGCAGGCATGCAATGAGAATGATCCCACCAAACACATTGCAAAGAGTGTCGAGAAGAAGATCGAGGCTTTCGTCTGATTTGGGTCGCAGCTTTCTCATCCGGTATCATGGTTTCGCTTCGCCGATTTCCAGTTCGATGTGTTCTGGGATCAGGTCGTAGCCGATTTCATAGCCAGCATTCCGTGTCCGCTTGGTGATGTCATCAAATTGCAGAGATCCCGAGGGTTTGAAGTAAAGAACTATGTAGTGACTTGCGGATGGAAAGGCGCGCAACTCCTGCATCAGCGCCTCCATCGAAGCTGCTTTCTTTGACTTGGAACCATCGAAGAGCTGAATTCGAAAGCCTTTTTTCTCGACTACCACAAGCACCGGATCCTTGTTAGTGGAGCTTTTCTCAGGAATCAGGTGCAGCACATTCCGCTGGTCGAAGGTTTTCAGAAGACGACTTTCGGCGGTTTTGACCTCACTCTCCAAAGCGGCCAGTTTGGACTCTGCTTCAGCCGCTGCCTTGGTGGCATCCGGGAGCAGTTTTTTGAGCGACTCAAGTGCCGTAATGAGTTTCTGCTTTTCGAAGCGCACCTCCCTATCCAGCAGGGACTCGTCGGCGGCTTCGAGGGGCGGGGTAGAGATTGTGGATGGAATAAGCCGGTCAATCGAGCGCTTGAGCTCCGCAATCATTCGTGTCACCGTCGCTTCATCTTCGATCGGCGCCTGGGCAGTCGCAGAAACCGCCTTCTTCAATAACAAGATTTCTTCCAGCGTTTCCCCAAGGGTGGTGGCAATCACATCACTGGGGTCGGAGTCGCTGCTGATACTGATGACCTTGTCCATACTCAGGGCCAGAAAGATGGTGATGATGATGAGAAAACCCGTGGTCCCAGTGATCACATCCTGAAATGCGAAGAAACTGACCGTGCTGGCGCTTGATCTGTTGAACCGGGCTCTCATGCAGGTTTCGTTCAGTTAGCCTGCAGGCGGAGTTTCCCCGCCACCTGCTTGCTGCACACGTCATTACAGTCGTCTAGGAATTGAGACTCGACTGCCTGCATAAAGCTGACAATCATTTGGAGAATGAACGCACATACCAAGGCGATGAGGGTGGTCTCGAACGCGGTTGCGAGCCCGCCGGTCACTGTCTTCAGGGATGCGCGAATAGCGACTAAGTCACCACCAGCTTGAAGCGTCTCGGTGAAGGCCCCGATGGCCTGGCTCAGTCCAAGTACGGTTCCAATGTATCCGAGAACAGGGATGCCCCACATGAAGCCTTGGATGATCCCGTAGCTCGATGCGATCTGGGCTTCGTCGCTCTCTGCCTGCACTTTTAGGATCGCGGCAACGTCTGCCGCATGTCCGATGTTGTGAAGATTGGCCAGCGCAAGATCGATGCGATTGAACAAGATGAAGTGATGCGGATTGTCCACCAGCATGCACATCCGTTCCCGGACATCCTTGGCACTCGCTGTAGTCAGCACAAATTCAGGCTCCTGCGGCATGACAGATAACCCGAATGCCTTCCGCTGAAACACCAATTTGCGCCATTTAAGCAGCAGCATGGCCAGCGCCCAAAAAAACAGGAACATCGTTGGATAGGGGCATGGGCCGCGCTCGAGAAACATGGCGGCAAACCACTGCGTCTGCGGCCACTTCTGCTGAAGAAGGATGAGGACCGTGTAGAAGGCGGTTGTTGCCAGCAGGGCAATGATGAGTGACAGAACCTTGCTGGGCGTGGTGAACCGTCCACCTCGGAAGCCCAGTCTTCGCTCAACGTCTGATCGCGACCAATCGAGTGCCTTCTGCGGGTCTTGAAACGGATTCCCAGAGATGGTTGCCGAGGATTGAACAGGTGGTGCCTTGGGGTTGTGATCGTTTTCCATACGTTTGTGGTGGTATTGGGTTAATGGCGGTCTGGGGTTATTCCCAAAACAACTCGTCGAGCACATAGTCCATGGGAATGGCCAGATTAAAGTTTTGCACCAGTTCGTCCGCGCCTTCCTTCATGATTAAGGTCGTGATGCCGATCAGCACGCCATCTCTGGTGCGGAAGAGTCCTCCTCCGCTGTTCCCTGAACTGATCGGCGCCGACGTGCGGATGTATTCTCCAGCCGGGAATTTATCAAATGCAGAGATGACGCCAGTAGTCACGCTGATCCCTCCCCCCAACGCATTGCCAATTGCCACGCACTCCTGCCCGACCTTCAACTCCTTACGTTTGACAGAAGGCAATACCGGACCGTCAACCAGTCCGGCAATTTCCGCTCGTAGCATGGCGAGGTCGAGATCGTATCGCGCAAGCTGGACAACTTCACAGGGCATCTCAGCGCCATTGAAATTGAGAAGATATTCCACTTGCACCGCCTTGGCCGGAGGCTCGACGACATGCCTGTTGGTCACGAAATAGGCGTAGCCGTTTTCATTCTTGAGATGAACTCCCGTACCGTTTGCCCCGTCTTTCACAAGAACTCCCGCCTTGTCCTTGGCCTTCCATGTAGCGCGAATTTGCACCACATAGGGGGACTTTGATTCAGCAATCTCCTCATTGGTCAGCTTCTCGCCAGTGGTTGGCGTGCCGTTGGGATCAACGCTGCTTCCGTCCGATGACGCGACCATGTAGGCACCCACTGCGACGAGAATGATGCAGGCTGCTGACGCAAGAATAACCACCGGCCAGAGCCATGCGGGACGGTGGGGGGGCGTGTCCGGGCCTGCTCGTTGGAACGATGAGACCGGCACTGCGGACTGTTGCAGCGGTAATGGTGGCGGCAGCACCGTGGCTGATCTTTGCAGCGGGATCGGAGACGGTTCGGGTGGGGGTGGCAATACGACGGCGCGTGAACTTTGTTGTTTGGTGGTGGCCCGGTGCTGCTCCAAAAAATCTCTGAGCACCAGCCACTTGCCATCAACGTTGATTTTATACAACGAGTGAAGTTCGCCCGCTGCTAGTCCG
>JBDNIB010000055.1:0-2438 GCA_041688535.1 Prosthecobacter sp. | reverse complement strand
TGGCCTTGAGGGCCTTGATGAGCAGTTCGGAGGCGAACTCCATGCCGTTGGAGCGGATCTGCCAAGCGTTGAAGGCAGTCTTACGGATGCAGCGGAAGCCGGAGTTGCAGTCGGAGAGTTTGCCGTGGAAGAGCAGGTTGATCAGGGTGGTGAGGACGGGCGTGCCCAGGCGGCGGTGTAGCATTGGCATGGCTCCGGGCTCGATCCGGCCGATCATGCGGGAGGCGATCGCCATGTCGGCATCACCGTCCTTGGCGGCGCGGTAGAGCGGCGCGGCGTCGTCGTAGAGGTAGGTGCTGTCGGAGTCGGCGAACATGACGTACTCGGCCGCGCTGGCCTCGATCCCGCCGCGCAGGGCGGCACCGTAGCCGCGGTCCTTCACAGGGACGACCCGGCAGTCCATTTCGGCGGCGATCTCCCGGGAGCGGTCGGTGCTGCCGTTGTCCGCCACGATGATCTCATAGCGCATACCGTCTTTTTGAAGGCTCTCTTTTACCTGTTGAATGCATGACCGAAGCGTCACCTCCTCATTGAGGCATGGAAAAACGAAACTCAAATCTAGCGAAACGGTGTCAGTATTGGGGGGCGGAATGGGGAGTAAGTCAGGTTGTTCCATAAATGCTCATTGATCTTGTTTCTTGTTGCCTCAAAAGCAAATGACACCGGGGGGGCAGGTTGTGAGGATGGCTGCTGTGGGCTCGCGATGCAAGGAAGTCCTTAGGGCGATTGGAATGCAGAACCCACAGTAGCGGGTGGAATGCACCCCGAAACTTGAACCGGTGCTTATGAGAGTGTGAAGTGTGAGCAGCACACCAGGGGCGCGGATTGAAACTGCACAATTTGCAGGAGATGGCCGAAATTAAAGGTCGCCGCCTTCACGGGCGGAGCGGATTGAAACATTAACGTGGTTTTCGTAGATCACGCGGGTATCCCTCATTCCGCTCACTCCGGTGAAGCGTGGCTTACCCTGAACGAATATCGCATGCTCCACAACCGCATCAGGGCCGACGTGACTGATGAACTGCCTCATGTTCGCGCTGCTGCCGCTTGGGCGAAATGTTTCTGAGTTGAAGATAAAACCCGAAACCATCGCCACCCATGACCTCCGACCTCATTCTCTACCAGTTCAGCCGGGATCGTGTGGAAGCCGGCGATGCCAAGGATTTCCTGTCTCGATTTGGCGGTAGCGGTTTGCCAAAGGCAAGAAGCTGGCCGCCATGATGAACAGCCTGGTCTTGATGATCGAAGGCTATGACCACGACCCCAGAGAAGTCTATGCTATCCTAGAGGCGCGGAAGTTTTTTCGACAGCTTTGGCAGGACTGGCCCTACTGGCCTATCTGGATGTGAGCGCCCATCTGGATGAAAGCATGACGGTGGACGAAGGCATCGAAGCCGCACGTCCCCTGGCGGCGGAAATCAAGCGGCGCATCCGGGAGGAATACGGACTCTCCGCCAGCGTGGGCATCAGTTCCAACAAGTTCCTCGCCAAGCTCGCCAGCGATTTCCAAAAGCCCGACGGTCTCACGCTGATCAAGGACAGCGACAAGGTGGCGTTCCTGCGGCCGCTGCCGGTCAGCGCGATTCACGGCGTGGGGCCTGTCACGGCGGAGGGATTGCGTACGCTCGGGTTGATGACCATCGGCGATCTTCAGGACACCAGCCAGCCGCTGGAGTCCGTGGCAGGATCGTTTGCCGTGAGACTGCGGGAACGCGCCTTTGGCAATGACGACCGCCCCATCGACCTGAGTGACGAACGCAAGAGCATCAGTGCCGAGCACACTTTTCTCAACGACACCGACGCACGACCGGCGCTGCGTGCCGCCTTGAAGAAGATGGCCCTGGATGTGGCGCAGACACTGAGGAAACACGGCGTCGGGGCGCTGACCGTGCAGGTGAAGGTTCGTTACACCGACTTCACCACGCTCACGCGGCAGGTTCGCTTGGAGGAGCCGGTGACCACGGACCGCGAGATCTACCGCATCGCCTGTCATCTGCTTGCGCGGCATCAGCTCGTGACTGCTCCGCTGCGTCTGATTGGTATCGGCGTTTCGACGCTGGTGGCTCCATCACAGCAGCAGTTGCGGCTGCCGATTTGAGAGCACGCGAAGGTGCAGTGCTCGATGAGGGGCTGCCACGGGCCTACGACAAGCCGCTGTATGAGTCGAAAGTCGAGGCGGTGTTTGAGCACTTCTACGAAAGTGCGGCGTGACGAAGCGGACGGGGCTGCCGCAGTGGTCAGGGACCAATTTTCAAATGTAAAGCGCAGCGCGGTCGAGATGCGGCAGCGAGAGGGAACATGAAATTGTCAGTTTTAAGATAGAGTCTGTCCCAATGGCCTGGAAAGCCGCAACCACCTGGGATTGAGGGTAAAAATGAGTGAGGCATGAAGACACTAAAAGCGCTTCATGCCCCAAATTCGTGGTCTATGATCGAAGT
>JBDNIB010000533.1:0-18416 GCA_041688535.1 Prosthecobacter sp. | reverse complement strand
GGAAACCTATCCTGCCGCATCCAGTCGAGCTGCGCAGTCGTCCACAGTGCGCTGCCCATGAGCTGAGTCTCATCCATCACCCAAAGGCAGTCGTTGTTCAGCAGGCCAAAGTGCATCGGCCAACGGTAGCGGCTCATGCCGTAGCCGCGATTTAAGGCACGACTTAAAAGCATGTCCTGAGTGCCTATGAGGATCGTGGGGCGCTCGGGGTAGAGGTCCCAGTCGCGCTGCTCGGCATCGAGTTCCTCGCCACCCATGAGGATGATGACCTTGGGTTTGGAGCCAATGAGTTTCGCGTCATAAAGCTTCTCGATCCACTTCTTGGCCTCGTCTCGAGTCTGCTCAACGAGGGTGCGCATAGGGAGGCAATACACAAGGCGGCGTGGCCAGTCGGGGTTTTGGTTGTGAACTCGGTTCCAGAGCCAAGCCAGCACAACCGCAGCGGTCTTGCCGAGTCCAGTGGGAACGCTGATCAGGCGGCTTTCGCAGCCTGAACCCGCGAGGCGCTGCTGGTAGTCGTAGGGCTGGCGTTTGTCATCAAACGCAGCCGTGAAGAAAGTGGGAAAGTCTTGAGGGATCATGACGGCTTGATGTGATTCGACATTTCAGAATGGTTGGACACGAGTTGAACGATGGCAAACGAAAGGGGGCGTCGGGCTGTGCGCCTTCAGCTTTGTAGAACCATTGCCGTCCATCCAGGATCCTGCTAGGCTTTGGCCATGAATGTGACCCTGGAAATCCCTGACTCCGAAGTGGACTCGCTCACGAGTGAGTGTGGTTTGGACTTTTTGAAACAGCGACTCACCACCGAACTGGCATTGGTCATGTATGAGCGTGCGCTGCTGCCATTTGGCAAAGCGATGGAACTCGCTGGCCTCACGCGACGGGAGTTTCATGAGCTGCTCACGAGCAGGGCAGCGATTCGTCCGTTTGATGATGCCGAGCTTGAGCGGGAACTGAGTTGGTAAGTGCGCTGCTTGCTTTCGGGTGATGCGCAAGGGCTCGGCTTTGGGTGATGGGATGGTCTGGATGAGGCGGAGGAGTGCCTCGTCATTCGCGACATCGCTAAGGCGCTGATTGCCGTCGGCAGCGGTCATTTTCAAAGCGTGACAGTTTGTCACGGTTTCATTTCCTTCCTTCTTGAGGCGTTCCTTGAACTTCCGCCAGTAGGCAGGGGCGTCCACGCTTTCGGTGAGGATGGCGATGACATTGACGATGGCAAAATACCATTTCTCCTCGGCTTTGTTCCAGGCGCGGCGGACGTGTTTTTCTTCAAAGAGGGTGATGGGTAGAGCTTGCTGCGCCGCGGATGATGCCGACGGCAAAAGGCCAAACGGCATTTGGCCAATCTGCGGATAGAGGCGGGAGAAGCTGCGGCAGCCTTTGAGTGTGCTCAGCCCGAGTCCAGTCATGCCTTGGGAGGCGAGATCGGCGCAGAGGTTTTTGAGCATCCTTTCTCCATAAGTTGCTCGGTCTTCGCCATGCTGCTCAAATTCCACGATCAGATAGCCGACGGTCCAGTTTCTCAGGACGTGAAGTTGATTCACGACTTTGGCCGTGCCGCGCAGGGCGGCATGGTGAACATGACCAACGGTGGAGAGAAGCTCGTTGTAGTTCATGGCTGTACGGATGCAGAGATGGCGGGGAAGATGACGGTAGCGGTTTTGCCCAAGCCAGTGGGGGCGGTGATCAGGCGGCTCTTGCACCTCGCTTCCGTGCGGCGGCGCTGATAGGCGTAGGACGGGCGGTCTGCGCCGTAGGCGGTGGTGAAGAAACTATAAAAGTTCAGATTCATGCAGAGCGATTCACTTAATGCGTGCAGGGTTGTTTGATGATCTTGGATTGCCTGTGATTAGGAGGCAAACAAAAAATCTCATGTGGGGTCGATGCAGCGCTCACGCGATCCTTCCGGCGTTGTTCACGTCCCAGACGGTCAGCAGCAGCTCTGGGTCAATGATCTCTGGGCGTTTCGCCTGAATGAACTCCAGCGCCCGCCGCAATTCCCAGCCACGCTCCCGCACCAGATGGCTGGCCACGACCATGACGGAGCGGCTTTTCCCCGCGTGGCAATGCACCAGCAGGTTCGGGTGCTGCCGTGAATACTGGCCGACAATCTCCACCGCACGGTCAAAGAGCCACGGGTCATTGCCCGGACCGTCGCGGAAGTGGTAGCTGGTCAGCGCTGCGACCCCGCAGTCCGCCGCGGTGAACTGCGAGAGCAGGCCATTGAGGCACAGAATGGAGCGGATGCCCGCCGCTTCCTGCGCGGCGAGGTCTTCCGCATCATGGCAGTTGCCGATGGCGATGGTGTCGGTGATGAAGGTCATGTGAGGGAGTGATGCGAACCGGGGAAGCTGGCGGGAAGGCCTGCGCCGCGTTCCTGCGGAGCTGGCAGGTGAGGCAGCCGCAAGCGGCGGCGCTGAGGATGAGCGCGACGATGGGGAGTGCGCCCAGGCAGGCCACGAGCGCCCCCAGCAGATGCAAGCCCCCGAGGATGAGCAACGGGGAGTTCAGCGTGAGGCCATCAAGCGGGAACTGGCGACTGATTCTCCAGAGCAGGCGCTGATGCCAGGGTCTTCGATAATTCATGATTGGGTGCGAATGATGGTTCTTTCTGAAAATCTGTGCCATCGGCGAAATCGGTGGATCACTTACCTTCCTCCTCTTGGACGATCTGATCCATGGACTTGACGTCATCTTCCATGGCCTGGGCGTCCATGGTGCCGCTGCTCTTCATGCGCATGGAGCGGACTTTGCGTGACATGGCGCTGCCGGTGGATTTGATGCCTTGGGCGCTGAAGCTGACGCTGGCACTCAGATGGGAGTCCATCTGCATGGCGGCGGCAGAGGCGATGGCGTCCTGATTGGCAGCGAGGAAGAGGGACTCCCAGCTTTTCTCCGTGCGGTAGAGGTGGATGAGATCGCTGATGTGCTTGGCGGTGTACTCGCGGGAGGCGTTTTCCTCCCCATCGGTGAAGATGGCGAGGATGACTTTGGCGGGCTGGTTCGCGGCAGGGAGCTTTTGCAGACGGGTATCGAGGTCTTTGATGGTGCGACCGATGGCGTCCAGCAGGGCGGTGCTGCCGCGCGGGACGTAGGTGGCGGCGGTGAGCTGTGGCACATCCTGGAGGCGCAGTGCGGCCACGGGCACCTCATACTGATCATCAAACTGCACGAGCGTGAGCCGTGCCTCCCCGGGCACCTCAAGCTGGACTTTGAGGAAGTCATTGAAGGCAGCGACGGCGGGCTCCTGCATGGGCTGCATGGAGCCGCTGCGGTCGAGGATGTAGGCGATTTCGATGTGGGTGGTGGGGATGGTCTCGGTTTTCGGTTTCATGCTGGCAGTTTGGGTGTGGTTAAATCGTGCTCGTGCTCCTACTCGTCTTCGATTGGCTTGGTGGTTCTTCGTTCTTGGTTCGTAGTTCGGGCTTCAGCCCGTGGTTTGCTGCTGTAGCGGATGGCGTGAGCCTTCCGTTCAGGTTATGGTTCTCAGCTCGTAGCGGACGGCGTGAGCCTTCCGCTTGGGGTCTTTGATCACGCCCATCCTCGCACCCACCCCCGGACAAAAGATGTCCTCGGCCCCCGCTAATTTTGAATTTGTTGTTTAAGGCAGCCTAATTAAACTGCCGCCTGTGAAAGCCCATCCCCGACCGCGATCCACCCCAGCCCCTGGCCGAACCGGCAACCGGCGCTCCATGATCTGGCGCGTGCATGACATCATCCAACGCCTCCAGGCGCGGCCGTATCAAAACGCGACTCAACTGGCCGCCGCCATCGAGGGGGTTTCAACGAAGACCATCCTGCGCGATGTGAAGTTCATTCAGAATGACTACGGTCTGCCACTGAAGTATCATGAGAAGCGGCACGGCTTTTACTTCACGGCGCCGGTGAGCGAGTTTGCGCCGATGCAGCTCACGCGAGGTGAACTGGTGGCGCTGTTTGTGGCGGAGAAGGCGGTGGAGCCGCTGAAGGGTACCCGTCTGCACAAGCTGGTGCATGACAGCCTGCACAAGATCGCCGAGGCCTGCCCCGAATCCGTGAGCCTGCACTGGGCAGATCTGGACGAGGCCTTTTCCATGAAGGCCACTGGTGTGCTGAAGTCTGACGCGACGGCCTTCATGAAGCTGATGGATGCCGTGCTGGAGCACCGCGAGGTGGTCTTTGACTACCACAAGCTGGAAGGCAAAGGCAGGGAGCGCCGCCAGGTGCGGCCCTACCATGTTGGCCAGCTTCAAAACGGCTGGTATCTCATCGCCCACGACCCGAAACGCGGAGCGAAGCGCAAGTTTGCCCTACAACGCATGAGCGGACTGGAGCTGCTGAAGTCACGCTTTGCCCGCGATCCTCTATTCAACATCCGCGACTACCTGAGCAGCGGCTTCGGTGTGTGGAGCTATCCACCGGACGCGGAACGTTTTGAGGCACGCATTCGCTTCACCGGCTGGGCCGCCCGCTATGTGGCGGAGCGCCAGTGGCATGGCAGCCAGAGCACCGAGAAGATCACGGCAGACGGCAGCGAGATCGAGTTCCGTGCCGAGCTGGCTGGCCTGGAAGAGATCACCCGCTGGGTGCTGAGCCACGGTCGGCATGCCAAAGTCCTCGCCCCGAAAAAACTGCGTGACGCCGTCCACGCCGAAGCACGCGCCATGCTGGAAAAGTAAGGCGGGCATTCCTGCCCACTGAACCATCATCTGCTTTGCCATGAAAACGAAAACTTCATCTCCAAAAAAGGCTGCAACGAAGAGGGGGAAGCAGCTGAATCTTTACACACGTTGCCTTCCGGTGCGTTGTCATGATGTCGATACCATGATCGACCTGCTTCAACTGTATGGTGAAGCGAAGCAGTGGCGTTTTGAACGGGATCGTGAACAACCGGCAATGGAACAGCCTAAAGCATCTGGCGGAAGCTTCCCCCCTTTATCTGCCGAAGACTTGGCAGAGGCTGAAAAAGCACTCGAAGACAAAAGCGCGTGCCTGTCCGCCCAGTCCAGGATGCTCGAGTCCTCGAACGGGCTAATCCAACGAATGTTAAAAGGGGATGCGTCCGCCGCTGCGGCTTTGTTGCGAATGGCAGAGCAGGTGACCTGGGTCCTTCAACTTCAGTATCGGAGCGCTCCCGAGCTTTTTCGGAACCACATCGAATTCATGGACCGGGTCCCAGTGATCGCCACGCTACGTCCTGGGTGGGTTCGCCGAGCAGAGGAATCGGTGCGTTGTCTTAACCTGGGATCAAAGCGTGTCAGCAGCCGTCTCAAAGGCAGTGCTTACAAGACGGAACACAATCCATGTCGTGCATGGGCAGGCTGGGCGCTTGATGTGCTGGAGCAGAACCGCCTCACCATCGCTTACTGGCAGGAAATTCCCGCTTACCTGCAAGCTGGAAACCGACCAGATCTGGAACTCGAGTTGCCACCACAGTGGGTCATCAAGTCCTGGGAGCTGCCAGCTCTTTCAAAACAAACTTTGTCTGAATGGTCTTTGCTGGTCCGAGAAATGATCCGGGATCAAGTGCCTGAGTTCCACGATTTACCCGAGTTTAAAACCGAGATTCAACGAATCAAGGCACGCACTCGCCATCGTGACGATGTGGCTGCCGGGAAGCCATTGACCGGAACTCTGCAGACGGCCCTACTGGACAAGATCGTGAACGCCATGCGCTCCATCGTGGTTTAAAAGTGCTCGGATATTCTAGCGAATTTTCGTGGAGGATCAAAAGCGCGGGCGCGCTTTTCATGGGGTGCCATGTTCTACCTCAACTCATCCACCATCGTGGCTGCGGATTACAATCCTGCCAGCCGTCACCTCTACCTCTGGTTCCCCAACAACGGTCCCTACACCTTTTACGGGGTGCCGGAACGCATCTTCAACGGGCTCATCTCGGCCTCGTCGGCGGGAACCTTCTACAACGACCACATCCGCGGTCAATACTCCGCCTGAGCCATGAAAGCTCGGACCGGAAAAATCGCCCGCCTCCCACGGGCGATCCGCGGCCAGCTCAATCAGCGCCTCGCCGACGGCATGTCCGGCGAGGCGCTGCTGGACTGGTTGCACAGCCAGCCGGCGGTGCTGGAAGTGCTCGTGCGTGACTTTGCAGCCCGCCCCATCCTGAAACAAAACCTTTCCGAGTGGCGACAGGGCGGCTTTCGCGACTGGGAGGCGCAGCAGGAGCGCATCGAAACGGTGCGGCAGATTGCCGAGGAGGCGGAGGAATTGGAGACGACCGCCATCGAACTGCCGGATCGCCTGTCGGCCATCGTGGCGGCCCGTTTTGCCAGCCTCATCGCCGCCACGGCTAAAGTGAAGGACTGGAGCAAACCACGCCAGCGGGCCCAGTTGATGGAGCTGTGCGAGGGCATCGCGACGCTGCGGCGCTTTGACCAGGGTGCTGCGCGGCTCAAGCTGGAACGCGAGCAACTGGCAATGAAGCAGGCCGAACTGCAACTGGCCCAGGAGGCTGGCAAAAAGCGCACGGAAAACGAATGGCGGGAGTGGGCGAAAGCCTATCACGACAAGCTGATCCGCGAATGCAAAACGTCGGACGAATTACTCCAGGCCACCCAGCGTCTGATCTTCGGCGAAGTGGATCGCGAAAAAGAACCCGCTGGTGGATCGCCAGAAAATGACGCCAGCACTTCCAGGCACAAGAGTGCTGAGCAGATCCGGGATAGCACAGCCAACATCGTTAAATATCGTGATGAGATCGAGGCAGACAAAGCCGATATCGAGTTTCAGGAAAACCAGCTCAAGATGAGAGAGGTGGAAGCGGTCGATGCCGTCCGGGAGGCGCTGCGGGAAATCTTTTCAAACGAAGTCAAAGGCACCTCTGAGGGTGCCTCCGATCCAAAAAATCGGAATCTCTCCACGCAGGAGAGTCAAGGCCAGTCAAGCCCAGTCAAACCATGATCGTTTTCCACCATAGGCAGACAAGACTCCAGGCGAGGAGTGCGGGCAAGAGTGTCAGCACTCCCTTCGCGATGCTGATGAATTCAGCGCCGCGCCTCAAACCGCAGCGTGGTCTCCTGCGCTGGCTTCACCGCCGCGTCACGATCCACCTCAAATGGGCCGAGCAGGTTATTCCCGGCGAGGTCTTCGAGCAGCGGGTCGATGTGCAGCGCATGCGGGCCTGGCTGCCAGTCACCCGCAGGCGTGAAGGACCACGAACGCGCATCAGCGGCGACTTGCACCGTGCCTGCGACGGTGTTTTCGCCCTGTTTCACCGTCAAAGCAGAGACGAGCATCGCCGGATCGAGCGCTTCATCGAATTGGACCGTCAGCGGCTCGCGTGTGCCGGTCTTGGGGGCGGTGAGCTGCCAGCGTTGCGGATCGGGGCAGGTATGATCAACCGCTCCGGCGGTGAGCGTGAACGCAGTCTCTTTTCCCAACGCGACACCTTGATCAGAACGCCAGTTGGCGGCCACCTTCAGCGTGTGTGTCTCCCCTGCCCTGAGCACCGGGCCTTCATCAGTGTTGAGGTTCACGCCGGTCTTCTGTCGTCCTGGATGCAGCCAGAGCGTGAGCCGCGTGCCATCCGGCGACCAGAGTTCCGTCTCGCGCAAGGCACCGTCAATGATGCTGCCATCCTGGCGATGCAATGTGATACGATCCAAGAACACGCCCTGCTCCATGGGGTGACTGAATTGCAGGTACAGCTTCAACGCGTTCGCGGGCAGCACGGTGGGCTTAGGAGCGATGCTCACGCTAGGAACCGCAGTTTTCGACAGTTCCATGCGCAGATGCTGCGTGATCCAAGGGCCGTCACTCTTCCGAAACTCGACGCGATACGTTTCCCCCGCCACCAGCGGCAGTGCGGGGACAAAGCGGGCATGGCCCTGCCCCTTCACGACAGTGCCGAACATGGGAGTGACGCCTTCACCACGAAACACGCGCATGTCGGTGGCCTGTGCCACGATCTGGCCGGTTTCATTCACCCGCACCTCGGCGGCGATTGCCGAGACACAAGCGAGGAGCATGAAGACCAATGGGCGAAGAGCGCTCATAACATCAAGGAGCCGGAGCGGCTCGCTCCGGTTGTTTCAAGCAACGGCAGGGATGGGCTGGGCCAGCCCTGCTCCTTGGGGGCATCATTGCGGCAGCGCGGCCACTTCAAGACTGAGCGTTCCCTCGTTGTCGCGCAGCACGATGGCCTCGGTGTCGCTGTGCTTGTCCACCTGCACGGCACCGAACAGCGCATCGACGATCTCGATGCCCGCCGGCCCTTTGGCCTGCTTCTCATCACGACGGGCGGCATTTTCGTTCGTCTTGTCCGGTGCTTTGCCGTCGAGGTAGTCCATGTTGATGCGTGCGCCCCACATTTTGCTAGGGCCGAAGGCGTTCGGCTTGAAGCGCTGCGTGTGGACCACGAGCCACTCCTTGCCGCTCTTGTCGGTGTAGGCGAACAGATCCAGCGGGCGGTTGCCGCTGCCGAGTTCCACCATGCTCACGCCTTTGACCTGCGCACCGCTTTGAATGTCATCGACCCGAAATTTAGCGACGGGCGTACAGGCGAAGGCACCGACGACGAACGTGCCCTCCTTCGACTGATAGGGGATGAAGCTCTGGATCGGAGCCTTCGTTTCCCATTTGCGGTGCGCCACATGATAGGTCTCTGCGCTGAAGACACTGGCCGTCGCACCATGCTTCAGTGGCACGGGAATGGTGAAGATGCGGCTGGCGAATTCCTCGTTGCAGGTGCCGGTGGCAAACACGCGGGTGCCGTCGAAGGCCACGTCGGTGACGTTCGTCACCTTGCTGCTGGTGCCGCCGGGCAGCGTGATGCGCACCCAGGACAGCGCGTCGAGACTCAGCGGTGCCACCTTGCCAGCGGCATCCACGGTGACAATCATCACCGCATTGTCCGGGCGGCGTTGCACGGCCAGATAGATGCGCCCGCTGGCCGGATTCACCGCGAGATCTTTGACGGTGATGTCCTCTTTCTTCACACCGAGTCCGTCCGCGACCAGGCCGCCGATGTCGGCCACGGTTTTTTCGAGCCGCGCCTTCGTCGGGCCGATGTCACCGGTTTCGATCGCCAACACGCTGGCGGTGGCCGGTTCGGCGACGAGCAGCAGGCCCCCAGGGCCGAAGCTCAGCGCGCTGAGAGATTTGAGCTCCAGGCCGCCTTTCTGCGGCGATTCGAGCAGCGCGGCGGACGCGCCGAGGGTGGTGGCAAACAGGAATGCGGGGAGAAGACCGAGTGTTTTCATGAGTTGGATGATGGGTGTCAGCGTGATGGTACGGGACTTGCCGCCCGAATGTCACGCCCAAATGTGAAATCGAACTTCACGCCGAGTTCATCGTCTGAGGCTTGATCTTTGCCCGAAAGCAGCGACCCGATGACCGCACGCATGAAGAAAAAAGCCGCAGCAGCCCATCTACCACCGCCACATACCCTGTCGCGCTGGCAGTCGTTCAAGCGGTTCTCCCTCATGCTCCTCATGGGTGGCTCGCTGCTTTGCACGCTCACGGCGGCGGTGGTCATCGGCATTTATAGCCATCTGGCGAAGGCCTATGACCTAACCAAGCTGGGCCAGATGCCGGAGCGCACTGTGGTGCTGGACAGCCGCGGCGAGGTGCTGGGCAAGATGCACGGCGAGAACCGCATCATCGTGCCGCTGAGCGAGGTCTCGCCCTGGTTCGTCAAGGCGCTACTGGCGCGTGAAGACTCGCGCTTCTACAGCCACGGCGGCATCGACTACAAAGGCGTGATCCGCGCTACCATCCGGAATCTCAAGGAGATGCGCGTGGTGCAGGGCGCGAGCACGCTGACCATGCAGCTCGCGCGCAATAGCTACCCCGATCTCGACGACCGCAGCATTCACCGCAAGCTGGTGGAAATGATGCTGGCTCGCCGCATCGAAAAAGCCTGCTCCAAGGACCAGATCATCGAGCATTATGTGAACCGCATTTTCTACGGCCCCGGCCTCTACGGCGTGCAGCGGGCCAGCCAGGTGCTCTTTGGCAAGCATGCCAGCCAGCTCAATCTGAGCGAGGCGGCAATGATCGCCGGCATCATCCGCAGCCCAGTGCGCTTCTCGCCATTTCGCAATTACGACGGGGCGATCAAGGAGCTCGATACCGTGCTGCAGCGCATGGTGGAAACGAAAGTCATCACTCCTGAAGAGGAACTGGCCGCTCGCTATGCCGACATCGCCCTGCATGCGCAGCCCGCGTTTCAAAGCCAGGGCGGCTATGCGCTGGACGCCGTGCGGCGTGATCTCGATTTGATCCTGGAGCAGCAGGAGATCGAAGACGGCGGCCTGCAGGTGTTCACCACCTTGAACAAGGAACTGCAAGACGCCGCCGAGGCAGCGGTGGAGAAGCGCCTGAGCGCGGTGGAAAAGCAGCGCGGCTACGAGCACCCGAAAAAAGCCGACTTTGACAAGGGCTGGGACGGCACGCAGGAAATCTCCTCCACGCCTTACGTTCAGGCCGCGCTGATGATGCTGGACAACACCACCGGCGGCATCCTCACGCTGGTGGGTGGCCGTGATTACCGCCACAGCAAATACAATCGCGCCATGCAGGGCGAGCGACAGATCGGCTCCACCGTAAAACCGTTTGTGTACGCCTCCGGCATCGCCTCCGGCTTCATGCCCGGCACCTACATCAACGACGCCCCGATCCAGCCCGGTGAAATCGACGGCGCGGATGCTGGCTGGAGTCCGCAGAACTCAGACGGCAAGTTCCTCGGCCTCATGACCTTGACCGACGGCCTGGTGAAGAGCCGCAACACCGTGACCCTGCGCCTGGGCAACTACGCCGGACTCGACCGCGTCATCGAGCTGCTCACCAACGCCGGCTTTGGCAAGCCTGCCGACCGCACACCGCAGATTTTCATCGGCAACATCGGCGGTAATCCGCGCCAACTCACCAGCGCGATCAGCATCTTCCCCAACCAGGGCATCCGCCGCCGTCCTTTCCTCATCGACCGCATCACGGACAAAGTCGGCAACGTCATCTACCAGACGCCCGTGCTCGAATCCGAGGTCATCACGCCGAGCGTCGCCATGCTGATGCGCAATATCCTCGCCCAAGTGCTGGATCGCGGCACTGCGGCAGCTTTGCGCAGCGAATACGGTTTCAAAGAACCTGGCGGCGGCAAGACTGGCACCACCAACGATTACAAGGATGCCTGGTTCGCCGGCTACACCGACCGCGTGAGCTGCGGTGTGTGGGTGGGCCTCGACAAGCCGCAGACCATTGTGGATGACGGCTACGGCGGCAAACTTTCCCTGCCCATCTGGGCCGACGTGATGAAAAAAGCCGTCGCCCTCGGTTACAAAACGGAAGTGCCCAAAGTGCTACTGCCCCTCACCAAGGTGTCGCTCTGCCGCGTCAGCAGCCAGCTCGCCACCGACGGCTGCGGCCGTGCGGGTACCGCGTATGAGGAGTCCCTACCCTATGACCTCGTGCCGAAAGCCTTCTGCATGGAGCATCAAGGCTACGCCGCACCGCCGCCACAGCGGCAGATGCAGCAGCCCGGCCAGCAACGTGGTCTGTTCGACCGCATTCGCGGGTGGTTCCGCTGAAACTCTGGCACCTTAATACCCCAGCCAAGGTCCGAGCCACTTCTCCGCCTCTTCAAGCGTCTGGCCTTTACGCTGCGCGTAATCTTCGACCTGATCTTTCGCCACGACGCTGATGCCGAAGTAATGCACCTCAGGATGGCTGAAGTAGAGGCCGCTGACCGCGCTGCCAGGATGCATCGCCATGCTTTCGGTCAGATCGACGCCGGTTTTCGCCGTGGCATCGAGCAGGTCGAAAAGGATCGGCTTCTCGGTGTGATCCGGCTGCGAAGGGTAGCCTGGAGCGGGGCGGATGCCGCGATAGCGTTCTTTGACGAGGTCTTCATTCGTGAAGTCCTCGGGCTTCTCATAACCCCAGGCAACACGCGCTTCTTTGTGCAGATACTCTGCAAAGGCTTCCGCGAAACGATCCGCCAACGCTTTGACGATGATGGCGCTATAAGGGTCGTTCGCCTTCTCGAACTCGTGCGCGAAATCGTCCGCACCGTGAATTCCAACAGCGAATCCGCCGATGTAGTCGGCACGGCCACTGCCCTTCGGCGCGATGTAGTCGCTCAGCGCGTAGTTCGGCGTGTCCTTCTTGATCACCTGCTGACGCAGCGTGTGGAAGGCCGTTTTCACGCTGCCGCGTGTGTCGTCGGCATAGACTTCGATGTCGTCGCCGATGCTGTTCGCCGGGAAAAAACCAAACACGCCACGCGGCGTGAAGCGTTTCTCGGCGATCACACGGTCGAGCAAATCATTGGCCTCCTTGAAGAGCTTCACAGCTTGTTCTTCGGCCTCCACTTTCATCTCGGCGTCATCATGAGACGACGAGAAACGACCTTCCGCCGTGATCCAGCGGCCACGTAGTTCCCAGGAGTGGAAGAAGGGCGACCAGTCGATGAACGGGCGCAATATGGCGACCATGTCGGCGCCTTCATGGGTCTTGGTGCCGATGAAATTCGGTTGCGCAATCTCCTGCGTGCTCCAGTCGCACTTATAGGCTTTCTCGCGTGATTCGGCGAGGCTCAGCAGTTTGCGCTCCTTCTTCCGTCCGTATTCCTCGCGCAGCCGGACATGACGCTTTTCATTTTCGGCGATGAAGGCGGCGCGGTTTTCCTCGCTGATCAATGAAGTTGTCACCGGCACGCTGCGGGAGGCATCGAGCACATGCACGATCGGCCCCGAGTAATGCGGCGCGATCTTGATGGCGGTGTGCGCGGCGCTGGTGGTGGCACCGCCGATCAACAGCGGAATCTTTATGCCGCGGCGTTCCATTTCGGCGGCGACGTGAGCCATTTCATCGAGCGATGGTGTGATCAGGCCACTGAGGCCGATGACGTCCGCGCCTTTCTCGATGGCGGCGGCGAGGATCTTGTCGCACGGCACCATGACGCCGAGGTCGGTCACTTCGAAGCCGTTGCAGGCCAGCACCACACCCACGATGTTTTTGCCAATGTCATGCACGTCACCTTTCACGGTGGCCATGATGATCTTCCCACCACCCTGCTTCGCCGCCTCGTCCGGGATAAGATCGGCGGCGGTCAGGGACGCGGCAGCGGAGCTTCTGCCGGCTCCTCCATCAGCCGATTCTCGGTCCCCGAGGCTCTGCGTAGAGCTTCCAAGGTTCCCTCCTTGATCAGACGAAAGCGGGCCGCCACTTCCTGACTCAGACGCGGATTGAAATTGCGCCAAGACTTCATGGTTTGTATCGGAAACCGCATTTACTTGGCGAACTCCTTGAGCCGCACCACTTTGATTTTCGAGAGTCTCGATGCTGCATTCAGATTCTCGATCGTCTTGTCGTTGATGCGACGAAACAGAACCGCTGTCGATGGATCGAGCTTTGCGGAGAAACTGCGCCAGGAGCCGCTGAGTGGTTTCATTGTCTGTTTCATATTGGTGAAGAATTTGAGGAAGCAACTCTGCTGCCTGTTCCATTAAGATTTCAATCGATTCATACAGGGAGTCATGTAGCCAATCAAGCGTTCTTTCGACGACGGCATTCTGCCCCCCTGGTTCAAGAATGTTCTCTCGCACGACAACTGCAAAGCCTGATTTACCGAAATAGTCCTCAACTAGGGCGAGCGTCGTTCGTGGAGCCTGAAAATGCCCTTTTGCTGCACGCGACAGCGGCACAATCCTTCCAGCTCCTTCGGTGGCTCGATGCACGATGAGGTGCAGAGCACTGGTCCAACTCATAAAGATGTAGCGAATCTCCACAACACACTCAGCTGCAAACGCCAGATCAAAGTGTTCTTTGCTTCGACTATAGTTTTGGAGAGTCCCGTCCATGACCAAGATCAACTCTGGTGCTTGTGGCAGATCTTTTGTCGCAGTCGTTTTGCCGCTGCCTTGGCCACCGGCATTAAAAACGATTACATCGCTCGGCTTAGCGGCTTTGAGCGTGCTGGCATACAACCAATCCACAAAAGCACCCGCTGGCTCCAGAGTCGCCATGCTCCACTTCTGGCGGCTTTCTCGGGTGGCTGAGTAATCAGCACTGAGTTCCTGCACGCTGTTACGATCCAGCACATTGCCAAAACGCTTCTTGTATTCAGCAGCGGTGCCTTCCAGATCAGCGGCGAGCTGCGCGGCGAATTTCACTTCGATGCGGCGTTCTTCGAGCGTGAGGTCGGCGTAGGGCGTGTAGGTGAAGCCTACGACGGCGGTGACATCACCGTCGTTTTGCAGGGCGGCGACGGTCTTGTCGGCTATCTCCAGCAGCATCTCGCGCTCGCGCGCCTTCTTCGCTTTTTCGGCCTCCATGAAGGGCTGCAAATAGGCGACGCTTTGCTTCATCACGCGGGCGCTTTTCACGACCTGCGGCAGGAACATTTTACCCGCACCGAAAAGATCGCCGACGACGCTCATGCCGTCCATGAGCGGGCCTTCGATGACGAGCAGCGGCTTGCCGAGCTTGTCGAGCGCCTCCTGCGTGTCGGGATTGATGAAGTCGGTGATGCCTTTGAGCAGTGCGTGTTCGAGGCGCTTCTCGACCGGCGCATCACGCCACTGGAGATCGGCCTCGATCTTCTTGACGCCACCCTGGCCTTTGAACTGCTCGGCGTAATCGACGAGGATATCGGTGGCATCGGGACGGCGGTTGAGCAGCACGTCCTCGACTTTCACGAGCAGTTCCTTCGGAATCTCCTCATACACTTCGAGCATCCCGGCGTTCACGATGCCCATGTCCATGCCCGCTTTGATGGCGTGGTAAAGAAAGGCGCTGTGCATGGCCTCGCGCACCTTGTTGTTGCCACGGAAGCTGAAGCTGATGTTGCTCACGCCGCCGCTGACCTTCGCGCCGGGCAGGTGATGCTTGATCCAGCGCGTGGCGTTGATGAAGTCGAGCGCGTAGTTGTTGTGCTCCTCCATGCCGGTGGCGACGGTGAGGATGTTCGGATCAAAGATGATGTCTTCCGGCGGGAAATCGACCTCATCGACGAGGATGCGATACGCCCGCTCACAGATGCGGATTTTTTCGTCGTAAGTCGCCGCTTGGCCGTTCTCATCAAACGCCATCACGACAGTCGCTGCGCCGTAGCGCTTGATGGCACTCGCACGTTCTTTGAATATCTCCTCACCTTCCTTCAGCGAGATGGAATTCGCGATGCCCTTGCCTTGCAGCATCTTCAATCCGGCCTCGATGATTTCCCACTTCGAGGAATCGACCATGAAGGGCACCTTTGCCACTTCAGGCTCGGTTTGCAGCAGGTTCAGGAACTTCGTCATCGTCGGCACGCCTTCGATGAGACCCTCGTCCATGCAGATGTCGATCACGTTCGCGCCGCTTTCGACCTGCTGCCGTGCGACCTTCACCGCCTCCTCGAATTTGCCTTCCTTGATCAGCTTCGCGAACTTCGGCGAACCCGCCACGTTCGTGCGCTCGCCGATCATGAGGTAGTTCGTCTCCTTGGTGTGATTGTAGGGCTGTGAGCCGCTCAATCGCATGATCGGCTCCAGCGTCGGCACCTGACGCGGCTCCAGATTTTCCACCGCTTTCGCGATGGCGGCGATGTGCTCGGGCGTGTTGCCGCAGCAGCCGCCCATGATGTTCACGAAGCCCGACTTCGCGAAGTCGGTGGCAAAGTCCGCCATGTCTTGCGGCAGCAAATCAAAGCCCGTCGGCGCGAGCGGATTCGGCATGCCCGCGTTCGGATACGCCGACACAAAACAATCCGCCTTTGTCGCAAGTTCTTCGAGAAACGGCCGCATCTTGTCCGGCCCCAGCGAGCAGTTCAGACCAATCGACAGCGGCTTCACATGCCGCATCGCATTCAAATACGCTTCTGTGATCTGCCCCGAGATCATCGTCTCGCCACCAGGGCCGACAGCGGCGGAAATCTGGATCGGCAGCTCGACACCATCCGCTTCAAACACCTCGCGAATCGCAACCAGCGCGGCTTTGGCATTCAAGGAGTCGAAAATCGTCTCCACCATCAGCGTATCGACGCCACCGGCGATCAGCGCGCGGATTTGATGCGCATACGCCGTCTTCACCTGATCAAAGGTCACATAACGGAAACTCAAATCGCTGAGGTCCGGGAACTGCGACAGCGAAACTGTCAGCGGCCCCACCGCACCGGCCACATAGCGTTTGCGGCCTGTTTTTTCAGCCACGATGTCCGCCCACTTCCGGCACTGCTTTGCCGATTCGAAATTGATCTCCCAGGCGAGGTCGTTGAGGAACTTGTCATCAATGATTTTCTGAAAAAACTCGGGATCTTTGCGCCCGCCCTTCTCACGCGGGTCTTCCACAAAGAACTCGCTCTGCGCGATGCTCGTGCCCGAAAACGTGTTCGTTTCAATGATGTCCGCACCCGCTTCAAGGAAGCGCCGATGAATGTCCTCGATGATGTCTGGCCGCGTGATGGAAAGGATGTCGCCATTGTTGAGCAAATCCTTGTCGTTCCTCAAAAAGCGGTCGCCACGGGCATCCTGCTCCTTCAGTCCATACTCACGAATCGTGGTGCCCATGGCCCCATCAATGACCAGGATGCGCTGGCGCATCGCGGCTTCGAGTTCGGTGCGGCAATTGGGACGGGAAGGCATGGCGGAAACTAGCGTCGTAGCTGGGTAGGTCAACCATCATATCAACGCATCATGATTTGAGCATGTATGCTGTTTGGCGGACAATATCGTCGAGTTTACGCTTTCCTCAGCAGCTCGATCAGTGAGTCGGCCAGCCATACGCCCCGGCTGCGAATCAGTTCCGCGAGCGCTGCGGCATCATCCACGAAACCGCGCCGTTTGGCTTCGATCAAGACGCCGATCAAACCCGTCACGCGCAGGCCCAGATGTTCGGCGGCGGCTCTGCCGAGTTTTTCGTCGAGCAATATCAGGTCGGCCCGGCACTCCTGCGCCAGCACGATGGCTTCCGCCTCGCCTTGGCCTAAAGTCAGCGTTAATGCCTGCACCATGTCAGTTCGTGTCACCAAGCGACGAATGATCCAAGGTGCCGCCTTCAGTTCCACCGCACCGGCTCTCCAGCCGCCACGCTCGATCAGCTCACTCCACACCGCATCAGGCACCGTCACCTGCCGAAGACATCCCACAGCAATTCCAGTCGGCCCACCCGCCCCAGAGCGATGACCGGCGTTGAATCAGCGACCACGATCATGACACGAGTCGCATGTCAGCCAGCATCGCCGCATCCTTCAGGGCGTCTTCAGCGTCCATGTGCGGCCCCAACTTTCTAGCGGCCAGGGTGGTGAGGAAATCCCCCAGCGGCATGCCTGCGAGTTCCGCCGCACGTCCAACTGACAGACGCTCCAGTCGGAACAGGGCGATGGCCAGCTCCGTGCGCACTTCTTCCAAAGTCATGCGCGCCGCTAGCAGCACATCTGCGGGCAGTTCGAGGGTCATGGTCCGGTTCATGGCTTCTCCTTACCACATCTTGAGCCAGGATGCCAGTTTCGAGATGGACCGTGTGTCGGCATCATCCTTGGGCTTCGCGGCTTTCTTCACGGGCGGGGTTTAGCCCGGTGGGCCGACGACCCGCAAGCAAAGAATCCGGCCAGGAAATCGCTGCACACGACAGGCTTGTCGGTGTCATCGCCACATCGGGCAGGGCGCGCTTGAAGGCTAGGGCGTGGACCCTGGCACCATCACACAACGGAAGCCAATGACGTTGTGGCGAACCCCGGAGTTGTGGTGAAAGCGGGAGGAGGCGAGCAGGTTGGCGCTGATGCTGAACGCAGCACCCCGCAGCACCCGGTCTGGCGGCGCGGTGATCCACAAATCCTCCACCCACTCCCACACGTTCCCGCCCATGTCATAGAGGCCAAACTTGTTCGCCCTCGAAGCTCATCACTGGTGCCGTCGTGGCAAAGCCATCGTTGTAGTCTTCGATGAACGGCTCCGTCGGAAACTTTTCTTTCCACGTCATGTCGCCGTAGTTGCCCGCTTGGTCCTTCGTCTTCGGGGGATAGTCGCCGCCCCACGGGACCTCGGTTATCTCTTTTCCGCTCAGCATCGCCGGAGTGGTGCCCTTCGGGCGTTTCTCCGCTCGACCCAGACCCACGGCAATGCTCCATTCCTCATCCGTGGGCAGGCGATAGGTTTTGCCTTCTTTCTTGCTGAGCCACGCGCAGAACGCATTGGCGTCCGCCCAGCTCACGCTGACGACGGGATGGTCGTCTTTGTCACCCACGGGGATGCCATTCATCTTCACGTCCTTCCAAGCGCCGTCCACGCCGGGGACTTCGGTGGCATACGCGGCGTAGTCGGCGCGGCGGGTTTCATGGATGCAGAACAGCGCCACCGTGCCTTTGATGGGGAGGAACTTCATGCCGAGGGTGTTGGTGATGCCGTCTTTGAAGGCGAGCATCGCTGCGGGGTTTAAAGTAGTGCTGGGCTTGGGTGGGGCGCTTGCTCCTGCAAGCGCCGTCTGGGGGACGGCGGATG
>JBDNIB010000532.1:0-12306 GCA_041688535.1 Prosthecobacter sp. | reverse complement strand
GAATGATCCCTGGAAGGGGGTACATGAATCCCAGGAAGCTAGGATTCGATCTGGGGAAGCCGCAAACGATTCCGCGGAACCCCAGAACCATTCCCGGGAACCCCGGATTGAAACCGGGGAACCCCAGAATGAGGTACCCCAGGGGGTACCCGATTCCGCGGAAGCCGGGAACCATTCTGAGGAAGCCCAGAACGAATCTGGGGAAGCCCAGAATGCATCCGAGGAACCCCGGCAAGGTTTTGGGGAACTCCGGAACGAAGTACCCCGGTGGGTAATGAATCCGGGGAACCCCGGAACGAGCACTCCCGCCCCAGAAGCGTTTTTTGCGGCATAATCCGCCCAAAAAACCGCGCCACAGGCAGGCTGAGGCGGAGGACCGCGCGGAAATTCATGCGCCCATTCCGCCACGGAACCGCCACAGGCGTCGCTGAAACTGAAGTAGCAAATGAACTTTCATCGGCCAGAGGTCATCATGCCTGGCAGATGCCTGGCAGTTTTTCTGGCAGTTTTTCCCGCTCTTCGAGGCACCGGGACGCTCGGTTTGCCGCAGAGGGGCAGAGGAGCAGAGGTGGCAAAGTTTTTGTCATCCCTTCTCTGCGCCCTCTGCCTCTCTGCTCCTCTGCGGCAACAACGAGTGGGCAAAAGGCGGGTGTGCCGGACGGTTGTCTGCGGCTAAGGAAGCTGGGCAGGGGAGCGGATTCTGATCCCTCTCCCCGGTGCCCAGTGTCGCTGACATCTGCCGCTGCATCAGGGGAGAGGTGAGGTGAGGTGAGGTGAGGTGAGGGGTGGGCTTTGGCGCGAATCGACCCAGCGCGATTCCCCCTCACCCCAACCCTCTCCCCGGAAGGGCGTCCTTGGAGATTGCCACCTGCACCGCCGGGGCGAGGGAGCCGGAAGGCGTGGCTACGGGAGGTGGCCGAGGGCGCGGAGGGTGGTGAGGATGGCGGTGATTTGATCGCTGCGCTTTTTGTTCTTCCGGCCAAAGCAGGCGGCGAGGCGTTCGGCGTCGGGGCCGTGGGTGGGCAGGAGTTTGCGCAGGGCGGCGACTTGGGCGGGTAGCTCGGTGGGCCAGTCGAGCGTGGTGGCGGCGGCTGGCGCGGCGGTGTCGTCGTCGCTATCGGTGGGGAGGCCGATTTCGGCCTGCTGGGCGGTGGGGGCGGCACCGGGGGCTTGGTAATCGGGGCGGAGGTAGCGGATGTGGCCGCGCTTTTCCTCCGCCGCACGCTCGTGGTTCAGGGCGACGAGGCGGGTGAGGAGTTCCTGCTGGAGGGCTTCGGCGTGGGCGTTCGGTTCTGCCAGGCGGTCGGCCAGCGGGGAGGGGCTGGCGAGGTCGGTCCAGCCGTAGGCTTCGAGGACGGCGGCGTCGAGATCATCGTGGAGCTGCTTGAGGAGGGAGACGAGGCCGTGGTCATGCGTCTCGCGGTCCTTGGCTGTCAGCGTTGGTAGTTCGGGCTTTAGCCCGTTCGGGGGTTCGGGATCACGGGCTGAAGCCCGAACTACGAACTCGGAATCACGGCCTGAAGGCCGCACGGCGAAGGTGCGGAGTTTTTCGAGGACGTTGTAGAGACCGGTGAGGGTGAGGTCGGGATGCAGCGCTTGCTGGCGCTTGCGGTGCGCATCCAGCCGCTCGCCCAGGTCTCGGATGCGCTGCTTGAGCGGGCCTTCTTCAAGGGTGGGGAATGGGAAGGGGTCGAAGCAGACAGTTTTGTTATACCGGGGGCGGTCTTCCAATGTACCGCCACGTGCTAGTGACCAACAGGCATGAACTTGAGACGAAAACAGTCCCAAGGCAAAAGCGTCGTCCAAGGCGAAGCACACGATCATGTGATCAGCCAGAGTCGTGACAGGGATGAACTGAAAGACGCGGTGTTTGGAGGTCTCAGTGGTTCCGATGAACCGTGAGAGTCCGACGAGAGCCTTCCGAAGAACCGGGCGTTCCCAGCCGAACTTCCACCAATTGTCTTTGAGTGCGGCGCGGCGATTCTGATCGCGCTCAGGCTTCACATGATTGAACACATGCTGATAGGCGGCAGGATTGGCTAACAAGGCGTCCTCGGCAGTCATGAATGAGAAGTCGATCAGGTAGCGCTCGCGTGGGCTGCGAAGAAGATCCGCTCCGCCAAGGTAGGGCTTGATGACTTCTGGGCCGCTGATTCGCAGCGCCTCGGCTTCCTCAGGATTCAGGATGAAACCAGCGCCATGCAATGCCACTCCCATGCCCGCGAGTTTGTCATTGCTGGTCAATGCAGCAGCCGAGCCGAGGTCTGCGCCGATTTGAAGGTTGGGGGCAAGAGTGCCCTCAATCCTGGAGAGAATGACTTCGTTTTCACCATCTTCGCGGGCTTGTTCGGTGATGACTTTATCGAGGATGCCTGCGGCTTTGCCGGGGGCGGCGACGGTCATGGCGATGCGGACGGCGGCACCGTCGGCGGAGTCGATCCAGGGGTGATCGGGGATGGCGTAGGCGAGGTGGAGGGGCTTTTTGGCCTCGGCGAGGAAGGGCTCGATGACGCGGCGGTTGAAGGTCTGGTGGATGGAGTTGGTGGTGATGAAGCCGAAGTGCTGGGCTTTGCCATCGCGGACGAGTTCGGCTGCTTTGGCCCACCAGAACATGACGAAGTCGGCGGACTCGGGCACGTCGCCTTTCCATGCTTGGCGGAGAGCTTCGGTGTAGCCGTCGCCGAGGGCGTCAATCATCCGCTTGGTGCCGATGAACGGCGGATTCCCCACGATGTAGTCGGCCTGGGGCCATTCGGCGCGACGGGGGTTGAGGTAGTCGAACAGCACGGTGCGGGCGGTTTCGTCGGGCACTTCTTTGCCGGTGATGGGGTGCGGTTTGGTGCTGTGTCCATTCCAGACCGTAAGGATCTCCCCGTTGGTGGAGTCACGGCGGGGGACGCGCTGGTCATAGGCGAGCACGGCGTCTTGCTCAAAGATGCTGCGGTCCTTGGGCAGCAACGGGCGGTCGCCCGTGTCAGCTTTGCCCGTGGTTTTGTGCTGCCACTGGAAGTAGCCGATCCAGAGCACGAGCTGGCCGATGGCGACGGCCTGTTTATTGATCTCAAGCCCGATGAAGTGCTCGGGGCGGACGCGGAAGCCCTGCATCTCCATACCAGCGTCTCCGCCCAAGGCCGCAATGAGTTGCAGGACCTCCGCCTCCAGGCGCTTCATGTGCTCCATCGTCACGTAGAGGAAATTGGCAGTGCCGCAGGCAGGATCGAGAACAGTGAGTCCGCAGAGGTGGCGGTGAAAGACGATGACGAGCTTGAGAGCTTCGGCGTCTTTCTTTTTCGCGTCGGTGAGCAGTTTCGCAGCGACGGCTCCGGCTGTCTTGGCTGCGGCGGTGAGGCCGAGGGATTTGATTTTTTCGTCGAGCTCGGCGGCCTCGATTTCGAGCTGGTCGGCTTCTTCCTGAAGGGTGGCGGCGGCGATGCGGACGGCGTCCCACTGCTCCCGCAGGGGACCGATGATGGTGGGGCGGATGAGGCGCTCGACGTAAGAGCGGGGGGTGAACTCGGCACCAAGCTTATGCCGCTCCCGTGAATCAAGCGCACGGACAAGCAGCGTCCCGAAGATGGAGGGCTCGACACCAGACCAATCCGTGGCGGCAGCATCCGTGAGCATGGCGAGCTGAGCCGCACTGAGTGGAAGGGCACTGGTGTCCTCAAAGAGCCCACCATTGAAGTGGGCGATCTCTTTGAACAGGAGCGCCGAGAAATGGGTGCCAGTAGCCATTTCCTTCCACAAGGCGGAGATCAGGACAGGAAAGCCGCGCGGGCTTTCTTTCACTAGGCCAAGGAGGTTCTTGAAACCATGCTCGGGCAGCAGTCCGACATCCTCGGCAAACATGGTGAACAGGCTGCGCTGAAGGAAGCCGGCGATGACCTGGGGATCATGGCCGTCGGCTTCGAGGGATTTGGCGAGGAGCGCAAGGCGGCTGGCGATGTCGCGGGTAACTTTAGCGGCGACCTTGGAGGGATCGAGCGCGAGGGGATCGAGCCAGACTTTGCGCAGGCGCTCTCTGATCTCCGGACGGTGGAGGTCTGGCAGGGTGATGCGATAGGAGACGGGATCTGGGAAGCGCTCATACCGGCCGCCAGTGCAGGTGAACTCGGCATAGAGGTCGATGCTGTGGCCGACATCGCAGACGATGAGGAAGGGCGGGCGGCCTTCCTCCGCCGGGAGGGCGGTGATGTAGCCGCGTGCCTGGTGGTAGGCGCGCTCAAGGGCCTTGTCGAAGGCGAGGGTGCCGCGCTTGCCGTGACCAGCCTTCGTGGCGACGGGCTTGGCGGCGAGTTCGTCGGCGGTGGCATCAACGGAGAGGCCCTGTTTGGTTTCGTTGACGAAATGGCGGGCCTTGTAGAGGTCGATGTAGTTCGTGGTGGTGCTGCCGTCCGGGTGGGCGCGGGTGATGGCGCGGTCGAAGACGTAGAGGTTCCTGGCAGTATCGGCAGCGGTGGGGTCGGGGCGCGGCACGTCGATGACGTCGCAGAGTTCGGAGAGGAACATCTGGTAGTTTGCGCGCTCGGCAGCGCCGGAGGTTTGCCAGCGGAAGATGAAGGCGGTGATTTGCTCAGGGGTGGCGGCGGGCATGATGAGGGGAAGGTGGGCGAGTGTACGATGGCGCGGCAGAATGCAAGAATAAGAGCCAAGCGTCTGCCGCTCGATGAGGAAATCAGAACTCAACATCGCGGAGAACCGCAGCAGCCAGGGCCGGCATTGAGCGGCGTGGGCGGGTTATCTGACAGCGAGCTGCGGGTCTGTTTTCTGAGTCGGATCACCTTTGGCCTACAGGCAGGGCCAAATCCCAGGTGCAGCAAAAACCTTGCGCTGGTCGCAACGAATTCTTTGCGGCTTGGGGTGCCCGCTTCACTTTGATCCATGTCCTTGACCAAGCCCACCGATGTCCGCGTCACCGCCGCCGAAGTTTGTTTCATCCCCGTGACGATGCGGGTGCCGCTGAAGTTCGGCCCGGAAACGGTGACGAATACCGTCTGCCTGCGCGTGCATGTGACGGTGGCCGACCGCAGCGGCAAAACCGCGCAGGGTTGGGGCGAGACGCCGCTGAGCGTGTCATGGGTGTGGCCGAGTTCGGTCAGCGTGGCGGTGCGGGCGCAGCGTATGCGCGATTTTTCGACGTTGCTGGCCACGCGCCTGGTGGAGAGCGGCTTCACCGGCCATCCGATGGAGATCGGCCAGGATTTCATGCACGGCCCGCTGGCGGCGACATTGAAAGAAGCTAATGCGGCGGCAGGTGGTGATGAGATGCCGTATCTCGGCTCACTGGTGGCCTTCAGCGCCTTCGACATCGCGGTGCATGATGCCTATGGCGTGCTGCACGACCGCGACATCTACACGACCTACAACGCGGAGTTCATGAACCGCGATCTGTCCGCGTTCATCACGCCGGAGGCAGGCAGCGGCATTGATTTCGCGGGATGTTACCCACAGGACTACCTGGTGATGAATGCGCCGAAGCAATTGCCGGTGTGGCATCTCGTCGGTGGGGTGGACGCGCTGGAGGCGGCTGATTTGACCGGCACGGAGCCGCAGGACGAGCATCCGCTGCTGCTGGCAGACTGGATCAAGCGCGACGGCCTGAAGTGTCTCAAGGTGAAGCTGCGCGGCACGGATGCGGAGTGGGATTTTGAGCGTATGCAGCGCATTGGCCGCATCGGCCTCGCGGGTGGCGTGACGTGGTTCAGCGCGGACTTCAACTGCACGGTGAAGGAGCCGGCGTATGTGAACGCCATCCTCGACCGCCTGCTGGCGGAGGAGCCGGAGATCTTTGCGCGCACCTTGTACGTGGAGCAGCCCTTCCCGTATGATTTGGAGGCGCATCAGATCGACGTGCGCAGCGTTTCCGCCCGCAAGCCGCTGTTCCTGGATGAAAGCGCGCACGATTGGGAGTTCGTGCGTCTCGGCCGCCGTCTTGGCTGGTCAGGCGTCGCCTTGAAAACCTGCAAAACGCAGACTGGCGCGCTGCTGAGTCTCTGCTGGGCCAAGGCGCACGGCATGCCGCTGATGGTGCAGGATTTGACCAATCCGATGCTCGCCATGATCCCGCACGTCCGCCTCGCCGCGCACGCTGGGACGATCCAAGGCGTGGAGTGCAACGCGATGCAGTTCTACCCCGACGCGTCCCTGCCCGAGCAGGAAATTCACCCCGGCTTGTTTCAACGCCGCAACGGCATCGTGGACCTGAGCACGCTCAGCGGACCGGGATTCGGCTACCGGGCGGATGAGGTGAAGCGGGTGCTCACCCCAGATCCTCAATCGTGATCGAATAGCGGTGCGGGCTGTCCTCGTTGCCGAAGGTAATTTGATTTTCGCCGATTTTTAGCGGGCAGGCGATCAAACCGGCCTCGACGCCGACATGTTCGCCATTGACCCAGGAGCCGAGCTTGCTACCACGGTCGCGCAGGATGAACTGGCCGTGCTCAAAGTCGATTTCGCAATGATTGCGGGAGAGCTGGTAGGGTGCCGCCTCCTCCAGGGCCAGATCGTTGCGGGCGAGGGCTGACACCGCCGTGTCGAAGTAGGCGCGGCCGATGCGGAAGGGTAGCTTGGTGATGGTCTTGCTCACCGGATCGCGCTCCATGCCTGTGGTGTCGTAGTGCGAGCGCAGCTTCACGCGATAGACCGGCTCTTTGGCAGGGGGCGGTTGTTTAGGGATCAGCGGCACAGTGACGTCAGTGGTGGTGGTGAGCAGGAGGTCGGTTTTACGGATACGCTCAAACAGGGTGGCTAGGTAGGTGTGCAGACGGTCGGGCCGCTGGACGATCTGCTGCTCAAAGTCTGCGTCGGCGATGGTTTCGACCACGGTGTTTTCCAGCGCGGCGGCGGTGGCAGAACGCGGGCGGTCCATGATCATGCCCATCTCGCCAAAGATCTCGCCCGGCCCGATTTTGGCCAGAGAACGGGCACCGTTCGCGGTGCGGATGATGATTTCCACAAGTCCTGAGACGAGGTAGTACGCCTCATGTGACTTGTCGCCCTCACGAAAAATGACCTGTCCGCTGTGAAAATGTTCTGTAGCCATGAGTGGCGAGAGTACCGGGTGGCATGCCGAGGTCAACCGCACTTTTTCAAAGCCTGCGCACCACGATGCCGCGAATGCGCGCCTGCGTGGCATAGCTGACGAAGCCAAAGGGGGCGCTACGCTCGATGTCGCCGCTCCGCAGGCCCAGTTGATGCCCTTTGATGCTGACATTGACGAACAACTTACCGCCAATCCATGCGCGCAGATCGTCATCCCGCACCTCGATGCGCACCTGATGCCAGCGGTTGTTCTCGAAATAGCCATTGCCACGCGTGTTGTTCTCACTGGCATCCATGTCGTCGATGCTGGAGATGCCGACGAGCGTGCCGCCCCAGCCGCCAACGATCAGGGACACATGCGCTTCATTCACGGGAAAGGTCACGGTGCCGAAGAAGTCATTCCCCTCCACCCGCATGGCCTCGTACTCGATGGTGTAGTGGGTCACGGGCAGAGCGGCGGAGCGCCAAGCCTCAAAGCGTGCGCCGGTCATCGGCTGGCCGGGGTGCAGCGTGATCTCCCCCTCCTTAATCAACACCTTGCCTTCGTTTGTGATGCCAGCGGCTTGCCAGGCGGAGACAAATTCGGGCGAAAGCAGCCGCCACTCCACGCGGCGCGGCGGGCCGCAGTGCGTGAGCAGAAAAAAGAGGCAGAGCCACGCGGCCCTGCCTCCGAAGTGTTTAATACCCTGGTTCATCAGCCTTTCACATCATAGCAGGAGATGAACTCCTGGTCACGCAGGTAGAGCTTGCCACCGACCACGACGGGATGGGTCCAGATTTTGCCCTTGGGATTGCGGTTCGAAGAGGTGGCCTCGAGTTTGAAGCTGCTTTTTTCCTCCCAGCCCTTCTTCGAGACCTCGACGAGGGCCACGGTGCCGTCATTTTCAGCGAGGCAATACAGCATGCCATCAGCGGAAGTGACCGCGCCTTTACCAATACCTTTGTCCTGCCACACGATCTCGCCGGTTTTGAAATCCTGGCAGGTCCAGCCGCCTTTGTCAGAGTGGCCGTAAAGATGACCGTCAATGAGGAGCACGCCACCATGATGATTGACCATGTTGGTGTTGGAATAAAGTTCGCTGACGTTGTTGCCCTCGAGTTTCACCGACTTGCAGCCGACGCCGTAACCGGCGGCGACATAGACCTGGCCGTCTTTGAAGATGGGTGTCGGGATCACGGCGGTTGCGCCGGGGAACTCGGTTTTCCACAGCACCTTGCCTTTGGTGGAGACGCCGAGGATGCTTTTCATGAGGAGTTGCACATACTGGCGCTCACCGCCCTGATCGATGGGGATGATGGAGGAATACTGCGCATTTTCGTCCACATCGCTGGTCTGCCATTCGACTTTGCCGGTCTTGGCGTTCAGCGCCGCGATGGCTCCTTTGCCGCCGCCGGGCGTGACAATGACGAGTTCGCCATCCACCAGCGGCGATTCGGTGTAGCCCCAGCCCTGCACCTTGCCGCCGAGATCCTTCGTCAGGCTTTTCTCCCAGACCGTCTTGCCGTTCTCCGCGTTGACACAGACGAGGTCGCCATTGCCGCCGATGGCATAGACCATGCCGCCTGCCACGGTGGGCGTGGTGCGCGGCCCATCACCCCAGCCATTTTTGAAAATGGGGCCGACGGTCGCATCCCAAACTTTCTTGCCGGTGGTGGCGTCGAGGCAGATGACCTTCTCCTCCGCGTCGTAAAGCCCCATCGTGTACAGCTTACCTCCAGCCACGGCGAAGCCGGAGTAGCCCAGGCCGGCGTCTTCATTCACCCACACGCGCTTCGGGCCACCTGCGGGCCATTTTTTGAGCAGGCCGGTCTCCGTGGAGACATCATCGCGGTTCGGACCGCGCCACTGCGGCCAGTCGCCTGCGGCGGCGGCACTACCACCACTGCTGCCCGAACCACCACTGAGCAGCGCCTGATCGTCCTTGCTGAGCTTGGCCAGCGGCAAAACAATAACGGTGCCATCCTCGCGTTTCAGCGTGACTTGGCCTCCTTTGACACCAACGAGTTCGGCTTTGATCTCATGCACGCCGGAAGAGTCCTTCCAGATGCGGATTTCAGCCTGCGCGGCGAGCGCGAGGCACAGGGACAACAAAACGGCAGCGGTGGTGATCTTCATAATGATAGGACGAATGGAATACCTCGAACAAACGGGCGTTGGCCGGCTGCTTTTAGCACGATCTCACATTTCTGCGCCAGCAAATCATCCGCCCATCTCCTGGCGGAGGGCTTCGATGGCAGGACGTGCGGGCTGACTTTTGAAGACATCGTCTTCGAGCATCTGCCGCAGGAGCTTGCGGGCGGCGTCGGCTTTCTCGGCACGGCGGAGGACTTCGGCGCGATACAACCGCAGACGCAGCAGATCGGCCATGTCCCGGGTCATGGACTCGGCGTGTTCGAGCAGGTCGAGGGACTCGGGGAGTTTTTGTTGCAGCACGGAGAGCAGGGCGGTGAGTTCGAGCAGGCGCGGACTCTGACGTTTCACGGCGAGTTCGGTGATGGCCGTTTTGATATGCGCGTCGGTCTCGCCCGCCAAACGCAGCGCTAGGCCCTGATAGAGCGCATAATCGCGATCCGTCCCTTCCCCGAGCTTCGCACCGATGCCTTTGCCATACGGGCGGTAGAGCGGATCGCCGAGCACGACGTTCATCCAGGACAGCGCGGGTGTGGCATTCCATGCGGCTTCGCCGACGGTGAAACCTTCCAGCAGGCGCTGGTTGAACACATCGAAGTGCATGGTCAGCGAGAGGTAGGGCTCAAACACATTGCCAAAGGTGACAGCGGCCCCATGCGAGAGCAGCGGCCCGGCCCAGGCTTTGTCATGACTGCGGATGATGCTGGCGCTGAACGAATGCAGATGGCAGGCGATGGCACCGCGCTTGAACCGGAATGACGGCGTGGCCAAGGCACCGGCGATGTGATCCGTGTACCAGCCGAAATACAGAATGGTGTCCGGCAGCGGCCAGGAGTCGGGCAGCACGGCTTCCGACCGGTCCATGAACACGGGAATGCCGGCCCGGCGGAATGATTCAGCGCTTTTTTTCAGCCAATCCTCGCCCTCCTGATACGTGCCGGTTTTTTGCGCCAGATCAATGACCGCACGACCCAGCAGGCCGGTTTGCTCCGCATGGACGGCGTCATCGATCATGCGTTTCACCGTCGCATCATCAGGACCGTCGAGCCTGCCGACGAGCAGCAGGCCGGTGGAGTGCTGGAAGTGCGGAAAACGCACCGGCTGGTCAAAATAGGGGTTCCGCAGGCCGCCTTTGAGCGGCGGGCTGTTCAGACCCAGCACCGTGAGCTCGGAATCCACACAGGCTTCATCTTCCTCGGACTGTTTGGAGCTTTGCGCCTCACGCCTGATTTGAAACGGCACCCCGCGCATCACCACCAGCACCCGCACGTTGGCAGAGATGGCGGCAGGCTTGCGAATGCCATCGCCGGTGAGCGGATTACCTGGCAGCGGTGGTGCCGTGATCCACCAACCTTTGGACGCGAACAACTTGAGCAAAGGCTGGCGCAATTGCGCATCAAACTCCTGCCGCGACATCGAGTCCTCCTGCGAGCAGCGCAGACCGATGACGCGATCCTTCGCGATGTGCCTCTGTTCGGCGTAATAATGCGCCAGCTCGGCAGAACCGGGAAAATCAGGATTGAAGATAACCGCAGTTTCCGCTGCGGCATCCCAGTCCGAGACGAGCTGAGCATGCGCATGCACGCTGAACCATGCCAGCCCTAGCATGAGGCATACTGACAGTCGCGTGTTCATGCCCATTCGAGTTGCAGGCCGTCGTAGGCGATGTTCACGCCAGCGGGGAGCTTGGGATCCTCCACCGCATGCATGATCTCGCACTGGATGTGCGTGAACCAGGTCTGCCGCGGCTGTATCTCACGCTGCACGGCCAGCGATTCCTCAAAGTTCATGTGCGTGGGGTGCGGCGTGTGGCGCAGCGCGTCGATGATAAGCGTGTCAACCCCGCGCAGCGCCTCAAGCGACTGCGGCAGCAGCGTTTTGCAGTCTGGGATGTAGGCGCAGAGCTTTTTACCGCCACGTTCGAATAGAAAGCCGATAGTCTCGACTTTGCCGTGTTGGACAGGCAGCGGCGTGATGGTCGTCCCGCCGAGATGAAACGGCCCATGGATCGGTTTCGGCAATGGCTTCAGATAGCCACGGTGGCGATTTTCACCATCAAAGGCGTAGCTGAACATGCGCTCCAACACGGCAATGCAGGCAGGCGTGGCGTGGATCGGCATGTATTGGTCCACATCCACGGTAAAACGCCGCAGCTCGTCGAAACCAGTCAGGTGGTCCATGTGCGGGTGCGTGAACAGCGCGGCATCCAGATGCCGGACGTTCTCCCGCAGGCACTGCATGCGAAAATCCGGCCCCGTATCGACGACCCATGCGGCCTCCGGCGTGCGCAGATAAACCGAGCAGCGCAGACGCTGGTCATGCGGATCAGTGCTGCGGCACACAGCGCAATCACAGCCGATCACCGGGATGCCGACACTAGTGCCGGTGCCGAGGAAGGTGAGCTGCAATGCCATGGGGGATGAGGCGGACATGATTCGGGGCAGGATTAACCGTGTTTTGCACAATTCACAGCACAGGATGCGATTCAGCTTAAAGCACCGCATCCTGAGAAAACAGCCGAGTGGAATACTCACCCTCCCGTCGATCACTTCGCCGCGTCATTCGTCTGGCGGATGAGATGCATCAGCGCCTGTGCGGGGATGGCCTCATGCAGCACCAGTGTGGTGCCCGCGGGGGTCTGTGTCGTCTTGTTGGGCGGATTGCTGTTGAAGGTCTGGATGCGGGCGACGTGGCCGATGACGTTGCCGCAGTCGTCGAGCACGCAGGAGCCGCTGCTGCCCTGCGCCCAGTCGGTGCTCACGTTGATGCGCTGCTGCGCGGGATCTTTTGAATTATTCAGGGAATAGAAGCGGTTCACGATGCCATCGCTGAAGTAGCCGCGATGCTTCAGGGGGTCACTGTAGCAGAAGGCACGATCGCCCAGCTCCACATCGGCGCGCATCGCCAGTGGTTTCAAACCAGCGCCTGTCACGTGCAGCAGGGCCGCATCCATCGCGGCGTCGGCGGCCAACACGGCGGTGGCGGCGAAGAACTCATCCCTCTCGTTCACCAAGATGAACCAGCCTTCTTTCAGCGTCGCGGGTGGTTCAAGCACATGATTCGCAGTGACCACCACGTCCGACGCGATGGCGTAAGCGCCGGCGATGTTGAGGTGCATCTTGTCACACTTCGTG
>JBDNIB010000531.1:0-5653 GCA_041688535.1 Prosthecobacter sp. | reverse complement strand
GGGCAGGTGCTGGAGCAGGCGGTGGATGTGGGTCAGTATGTGAGCCAAGGCACCGTCTTGGGCCGCATCTTTGCCACGGATTTCGTCGAGGTGCGCCTGCCGCTGCCGGAGCGCGAGAGCCAGCATGTGAAGCTGCCGCAGCGCTATCGTGATGCCAATGACGCCCTGCCTGCCGCGAAAGTCCAGCTACGCACACAGGCCGCCGGGAAAACCATCACCTGGGACGGCCGACTGGTACGGGTGGAAAGCGCCCTGGATGAAAGTACCCGCCAGACCACCGCTGTGGCGCAGATCGACAATCCCTTTGCCAAACGCGCGGACGGAGCACCACCACTGAAGATCGGCCAGTTCGTCGAGGCGGAGATTGAGGGCGACCCGTTGAACGACGTGTTCATCATCCCACGCTCCGCCGTACGCGCCGGCAATGAGATCATCCTGATCACCCCGCAGCACACGCTCAAGCGCATGTTCGTGGAGCCGGTCTTCGGCACGGCCAAGCATCTCGTCGTCGCCGCCAACACCGCGAAAGCACCGAAAGAGGGCGATGTGCTCTGCCTCACGCCGATCCCCTTCCCCGCCGATGGCGCACGCGTCACTCCCGTGATCGACGGCCAGCCAGCGAGCAAAAAAATCGCCAGCGATAAGATGCAGGACAAAAAATCCGCGATGCTGACACCGGAGCCGAGGCCGCTGCCGTAGTCTCAGCCGAATCAAGCTGGATACAGCCTCAATATTTCACTCATATCAGTGATTATGGTCGATTTAGAAAAACTGAATCCGTAGCAAGATATTGCCTCTCAGAACTCTTGCCCGCCGAAAATAATCCTGCCATCATTCGATGTTTTTTCTGTGGGAAACACCACATCACCAGCATCACAACCCTTCTTTTCTCCCATCTTATGAATGCCTTGCGTTGCCCATTCCCTAACATGTTTGCCCTGCTGGCAGCCATGCTCCTGCTGACTCAATGTTCCATGCCATCCAAACAGGCATGGCAGTACATTCAGACGAACGGCCTGCTGACCTACTGGAACTCTTCTGCGCAGCGAAGCTCGCCGCCCTTCCGCCTCGGCACATCGAACAGTTCCCAGCGGTATGCGGGTACCCGCAGCAGTTATTCAAGCCCACGCACCACGACCACTCCCTCGCTCTGGTCCTCTTCACCGTGGAGATACCCTTCCACACAGTCCTACTATCCCTCGCGTTATTTGCCACAGCGCTACTTCAGCAGCACGCCCCCTAGCCGCTCCAGCAGTGTTGTGCCGCGTTCGTCTTCCGGTGGCGCTTCTTCCCGGCTGAGATCCAGTGAACGGACACGCGACAGCAGTCCGCCGCCGCAAAGAATCCCCTTGGAGGCACCATCTCCAGCGCCGCAGATCGTCACCAACAACCCGCCCAAGCCCCCGCCCTCCGTAGTCTCTGAACCCAATGGTGGAGCCGCGCTCAAGCCAGCGGCAAAACCCGTCAGTGACCTACCCTACGGCACGGTCATTCCAGGCCGCCCCAACATGGTGAACAGCCCCTACGCCGGCAAAACCCAGCTGGTGGATGTCTCGGGCATGGGACCCGGCCAGACGGTGAAGTGCCCATATACCGGCAAACTGTTCAAGGTGCCGCCAACCGCCCAAGCCGAAAACAAGGCCACGCCGAGGCAGGAATCCAAAGTGGAGCCTCCCAACCTGCGTTCAGACCCCAAAAAAGAGAACAAACAGCCTTGATCCGCCCCCCCTCGCCCAGAATCCGGCGGAAGGCCGTATTAAAGGTTGATTCGACTTTGATCGGTGGAACTCTTGCCGCCCTCAAACTGCAAACGACAACCGATCACTCCTCATGGGTCAACAACTGAACAAAATCGTCAAGCGCCGCCGCCGCAAACTCTACATCGCCCGCAAGAAGGCCCTCGCCAAGGCAGGCGTCTCCCGCAAAGCCCGCGCCGCCAGATCTGAAGCGAAATCTGTCAAAAAAGCTCCGGCCAAAAAAGCTGCCGCCAAAAAAGCGCCAGCCAAGGTCAAGGCCGCTGTGGAAGCAACCGCTCCTGAAGCGGTTGCTCCTGAAGCAGCAGCCCCTGAAACCACCGCTCCTGAAGCGGTTGCTCAGGAATAGTCCCGACACGGACCTCTCCCCCAATTTATCCAGCATCACCGTCAGGGCGCTGCCCTTGACGGTGATTTTTTCTGCCTCGACATTAGCGGAACCACAGGCCGCCGCCGGCACCGGGATTCGTTGGCGCACTCGGGTTAGAACTCGAATTGTAGCCGTCGTAGTAGCCGCGTTCAAAGCTGGAGCGGTAGCGTGGATCGTAGCGCCCCACCTGCGCTGCCGGATCGGCGATGCGTCGGCTCGTGCGATCACGCAGGCCATAATCATACCCCTGGTTGTAGCCGGGATCACGCGCAAGAGTTGGTGACGGTGGAGGTGCGCCGCCCTGATTGCCGTAACCGCCGAGTTCCCCCTGGCTGTTGTGCATCAGGCCGTAGCTTTGATTGTAGCCATCGCGGTAAGCCATCTCCGTGTTGCGGTCGAACCGCGACGTGTGCCGCTGGTAACTCTGGCTCTGCCGTTGCTGCGAATCCGCCCGCCCGTCCTGTTGGCCGCGCTCATACGCCATGCGATTCATCTGCGTGCCCTGGTCGCGCATGTCCTGACGGTACGGATTGTTCGCATACGGATCACCACCGTTGGGTCCATAATAAGGGTCAACACATTGAGTGAGCAGCAGCGGCAAGGCCAGCGAGGCAAGGAGGGGTGATTTCATGAAGATTGGAAGCTGAATCGTACAAGGCGGCCCGCGCGGTGGCAAGACCGCAATCTCCGACGCCTGCACCGCAGATCCTGTTCACACAATCCCAGGAACTACTTCTTCCCCTTCTGCGCGGCCGCCGTGAACCAGTCACCGCCGCCACCTCCACCGCCAAAGGGATTGCCCATGCCGCCGCCGGCACTGCGCCCACCACCGTCCCCGCTGCTGGTGAAACTGCGCTGGCCGCCAGCCGGCGCTCCTGCCGGACGCGGTCCACCGCCACCACCCGCCTTCTTCTCAAAGTCAGGCTTCGATTTCATGCTCAGCGCGATGCGTTTGCGCGGAATATCGACTTCCGTCACCGTCACTGTCACACGTTGCGCCACTTTGACGACTTCCGCCGCATCACGTACAAACGTGTCGCTGAGCTGGCTCACATGCACGAGGCCGTCCTGATGCACGCCGATGTCCACAAAGGCACCGAAGGCCGTCACGTTCGTCACGATTCCCGGCAGCTTCATGCCCACCGTGAGGTCCTTCATGTCATTCACGCCTTCGGCGAAACTGAAAACCTCGAACTGCTTACGCGGATCGCGTCCAGGCTTCGCCAGCTCGTTCAAGATGTCCTGCAGTGTCGGCAAACCCACATCCTCGCTCACATACTTCTTCAAATCGAGCTTCTGGCGCAAATCCGCGCGCTGCATCAGTTCCGGCACCGTGCAGCCGATCTCAGCGGCCATTTTTTCGACTAGCGGATAGCGCTCAGGATGCACCGCGCTCGCATCCAGCGGATGCGTGGCATCACGGATGCGCAGAAAGCCTGCGGCCTGCTCGAAGGCCTTGTCGCCCAGCCGTGGCACCTTCATGAGATCTTTGCGGCTCTTGAACGGGCCGTTCTCGTTGCGGAAGGCCACGATGTTCGCCGCGTGAGCGCTATTGAGACCGGACACATAGCTGAGAAGCTGCTTGCTGGCCGTATTCAGCTCCACGCCGACGCCGTTCACCGCGCTGATCACCACATGATCGAGACTCGTCTTGAGTTGGTTCTGATCCACGTCGTGCTGATACTGACCCACACCGATGGATTTCGGATCGAGTTTCACCAGCTCCGCCAGCGGGTACATCAGACGACGAGCGATGGAAACCGAGCCGCGCACGGTAATATCTTTGTCCGGGAACTCTTCACGCGCGACTTCACTGGCGCTGTAAATCGAAGCACCGCTCTCATTCACCATGATCACCGGAATCGAGGCCGGAATGCCAATCTTCTTCACAAACATCTCCGTTTCACGGCTCGCGGTGCCGTTGCCAATGGCGATGGCCTGGATCTTGAAGCGCTCGACCAGATTGGTAAGCAGCGTCTTGGCGTGCATCAGGCTGTGACCATCGCCGAGCAGATAAATCACATCGTTGAAGAGAAGCTGCCCCTGCGCATCCAGCACGACCACTTTGCAGCCGCTGCGGAAGCCCGGATCAATGCCCAACACACGCTTCTGGCCCAGCGGAGCCGTCAGTAGCAGCTCACGCAGATTGTCCGCAAACACACGCACCGCCTCCGTGTCCGCTTTCTTCTTCGATTCGAGGCGTGCCTCGGTTTCCATGCTGGAACTGAGCAATCGTTTGTAGCTGTCCGCGCAGGCCAGTTTCATCTGATCAGAGCAGGCATTGCCGCCGTTGAAGAAGATCGTCTCGATCATCTTGACCGCCGTGTCCTCCGGCGGCGTGATGCGCATCAGCAGGAATCCTTCTTTTTCGCCACGCCGAATCGCCAGCATGCGGTGTGATGGGATGGACTTCAGCGGCTCGCTCCAGTCGAAGTAATCGCGGAACTTCTGCGCCTCATCGTCCTTCTCCTTGCCGAACATGACCTTCGAAATAACCGTGGACTGCTCCGCGAAGAATTTACGCAGCGTCGCACGCGCTTCGGCATGATCACTGATGCGTTCTGCAATGATGTCACGCGCGCCACTGAGCGCATCGGCGGCATCTTTGACCCGCATCTCTTCATTTTCGTGATCCGGATTCACAAACTTGGCCGTCTCGCCATTCAGATCGACGCCATGCGTCATGAGATTGGCCTCGATGAAGTCCGCCAGCGGCTCCAGGCCTTTTTCCTTCGCGATCGTGGCCCGCGTGCGGCGTTTCGGCCGGAACGGCGCAAAAATGTCTTCCAAAGCGGTCAGCGTTTCCGCCTTGTCGATCTTCACGCGCAGGATGTCCGTCATCAGTTTGCGGTCTTCGAGCGATTTCACGATCGCGCCACGCCGATCATCCAGCGCCACGAGCTGCTCCATGCGCTCTTTCACATTCTGAATCTGCACCTCATCCATCGATCCCGTGGCCTCTTTGCGGTAACGGGCGATGAACGGAATCGTGGCCCCGTCAGCAAAGAGTTTGGCCGTCGCGCCGACCTGGATGGCCCGCAGGCCCAGTTCCTTGGCGACACGCTCGACATGGATGACATTGATGTTGAGTTCGTTGGCAGCAGACATGGTTGGAAAAGTGAAAAGTTGAAGATGAAAATCCGGTCGGGACTCGTGGAGTTAGCGAGACGATCCGGCGCGGCAACCCAAGAGAACACGATGTGAAAAACTTTTGTCCGAGGCATGGCTTGACATGCTCGCTGCGAATTTGTCGGCACCTCCGCGTATTAAAAATATGAAAGAATTTCTTTGGGTGTTTCTGCTTTCGACCAACGCATTCTCAGCAGACGAATGGCCGCGCTGGCGCGGGGCGAATGCGGATGGACGCTGGAACCCAGCGGGCATTCCCGTCGATTTTTCGAAGCATGAACCGGAACGTTTGTGGAAAAACGAGCTTGGGGCTGGATTCGGCGGTGTGACGCTCAGTGGCGGACTGGTTTATGTGATGGACCGTCAAAAGACACCCAAGGAAGTGGAGCGCGTGCTGTGT
>JBDNIB010000530.1:0-4489 GCA_041688535.1 Prosthecobacter sp. | reverse complement strand
ATCTGCAAAAGATCAGCAGCTGGAGGAAAGAAACAAACCAAGAGGCGAAGCCATGCCCGCGAGAGGAGGTAGAGCGCGAAAGAAGACGGTCGCGAACATCAAAGAGCCGCGAAGAGGTCATCAAGCAGTCAAGAGAAGGCCATCATGCCGCTCGAAAATCTGCGCAAGTTCGCGGAAAACGCCCCGATTGAAAAACGCCCGCCTTTGGGACAGGCTCTCCTTAGGATCTGGAGTTCGCCAGCCAGAGCATGCGCTTGTTCGGCTTGGTGCGCGGACCGTTCGGCGCGGTCACACCCAGCACCCTGCCGTCGTCGCCGCAAAAATCGCGTAGTCGGTTACGGAAGGTCTCAAGCGAATGGCCTTCGGCGCTACGGACGAGGTCTGCTGGGTTTGCGGCTGTTTTTTTCGGGCTTCACCTTGTTGGGGGGCTACGATGAGCGAGGCGCGGAGTCAACGAAGGAGGCGGAGCAACGGGGCTACTTCAATGATTGAACAGGAACGCTGGGGAGTTGATCAAGGCCCAGGCCAGATCCTGCGCGGCGGTGAGGCGTTTGTTGGTGAGCTGTTTCTGGCTCAGATCGGCATCGCGGCGAAGCTGGATGAGTTTGGGGTCGAGGGTGATGGGGTTTTGAGATTGGATGTGCTTCGTTTCGAGAGCGATGAGCTGGGGATCGATGGCGAGCGGCTTCTTGGCAGTGGCGAGGGCCTTCTTCTGCGTATGGTAGTCTTTGAATTGGAGGAGGAAGTGCTCGGTGAGAAGTTTCGTCTGCTCGGGGGTGCGTTTGGCGGCTTTGAGGGCGGCGGCGACGGCGGCTGGCGTGCCGAAGCGAACGGTGGGGCTTGTGGTGATCCAGAGACGGAAGCGGCCGGGGTTATACATGCCGTTCTGCAAGCCGGAAACCATCTGGATGGTGAAGCTGGTGCCGCCCTCGTTGGTGATGGGCTTTTCAAACTCGAAAGTAGCCTCGTGGCGGAATCCGCCCTCCGGGCTGACGGCCCAACCCTTGTCGCGATTGCCCTTTTTGAGCGCTTCCGTGACGGGTAAGTTGGCCTGCTCAAAATCGGCTTTCGGGCTCTTGAGTGTCTCCGCGACACCGCCGCGTTTGCTGCGCTTGGCGTCGGCCGGAGCGCTGTCGACGGTGAATTCGCTGAGCACAAAATTACCGTCGGGCGCGATGCCGGGGCCGTTGCTCGGGAGGCGTTCATCAGGCAGCATTTCGAGCTTGATGGCGGTGATGTTGTCGAGATCGGTCTTGCCGAGAAGCTGGTAGTTGCCAATGGCCAGTCGGCCCTCCGGCAGGGCGGTGGCGAAAAGGCTGCCATCGGGCTGCACTTCGAGTTTTTCGACACCTGCGGCACGTTGGACGGTCACGGTGAGTGGATGCCACTCCGTCGTGAGATCGAGGTAGTTCTCCCACTTCGGCTGATTCGCGGCGGCAGTGTCGGCAACAGCCTTCACCTTCGCTTCGGCGGCCTTGATGGCGGCGAGACGTGCGGCTTCTTTTTTCTTCACGTCCGGAGCCATTTTTACCTTGTAGCCTTCGAGTTCCGTTTTCGCGGCGGTGATGGCAGCGAGGCGCTCCTGCTCGGCTTTATCAATGCTCGGCTTCTGCTCGGCTTCCTTGGCCTGCCAGGTGGCGGCGAGCTGTTTGTTGTCAGCGTCGAGACCCTGCATGGATTCGATGGCGGCGGCGATTTCCTTGTCGCCAGCCTTGCGGTTGAGGATGCGCACAAAGATCGCATCGACGAGCTGGCGGTCGTCTTTGATCTCGGCGGTGAGCTTCGCGATGGCGTTGCCGGGATCGCTGATGGCATCGCCGACGGTGGGGCCGCTCATGAGGGCCATGACTGGGCCGAGATTGACTTCGTTGCTGCGTTCGCACTCGCACACGGATTCGCGTACAGGTTTGCCGAAGTTGGCGAGGAAGCCGTCCTGCAGCTTGATCTGGCCATCAGCCAAAGCGGCGGCGCGGGTGCCCTTCGGCACGCCGGGGATGTTCGGCATGCTGCCGGTGACGGCGAAGACGGAATCAAACAGCACCTCGGCGGGCAAGCGGCGGGCCTTGGCGTGGCTGTAGTTGATGTGGTCGTCTTCGTTCCACTTGTTGGTGGCAAGGCTCAGGCTGTAGGTGCGGCTGTTGGCGACGAGCTTCATCAGGTGGCGCACGTTGAAGCCGCTCTGGATGAACTCGTTCGTCAGGTATTGTAGCAGCTCGGGATTGCTCGGCGGATTGCCAGCGCGGATGTCATCCAGCGGTTCGATGACGCCGGTGCCGGTGAGGTAGCCCCAGATGCGGTTCGCGTAGCTCATGGCGAAGTAATCGTTCTCTGGGCTGGTCATCCACGTCGCAAACTGGTCACGGCGCGTGGCAGCCGTTTTGCTGACGAGTTCGGAGTCGAACGGCACTTTCGGCGAGGCAGGCAGGTTCGTGCGCAGGTGCAGCACGTCGCCGTCTTTTTTGTCGCCGACGATTTCATACAGCGGCTTCGCGCCTTCGACAGCTGAGCCGCCGATGGTCTTGCCTGCGGCCGCAGGATCGCCCTTGAGATCGACCTGGGCGAAGTAGGACGCCGTTTCATAATACTGGTCCATCGTCCAGCGCTCGAAGGGATGATCGTGGCACTTATTGCAGTTGAAACGCGTCGCGAGGAAGAGGTGCGTGGTGTTTTCGCTGATCTCCTCGGCGGTGCGCACCGTCTTAAAATAGGCAGCGGGCGGGTTGTCCTTGTTCGAACCGGTCGCGGTGATGATGCGGTAGGCCATGCGGTCATACGGCGTGTTGTCGGTGACCTGCTGCTTGATCCAGGTGCGCAGACCGGTGGCACCTTCGGCACCGAGGAACTTCGAGTTCACTTGCAGCATGTCGGCCCACTTGTTGGCCCAATGCTCGACGAAATCGGGATTGCCGATGAGCTTGTCGATGATCTCGCTGCGCTTCGTGCGCGTGTCGCGTGTGTCGGCGAGGAATGCGGCGACATCCTCCGGCTTCGGCGGCAGGCCGGTGAGGTCGAGGTGGATGCGGCGGAGGAATTCGGCGTCGTTGCACAGGCCGCTCGGTTCGATCTTCATGCGCTGCCACTTCTGTGCGACGAGTTCGTCGATCTTGTTCCACTTCTCCGGCTCCTGCCACGCGAAGCCGCTGCGGTCGCCCATGACGGTGATCGTGGTGGCGGCGTAGCTGCCTTCGAAGCGGGCGAGAACGGGCGCTTCGCCACGACGCAGGCTCGTCATGAGGCCCTTTTTGTCGGCTTCGATGACATCGCCGTTGCCGCTATCGAGGAAGGCCTCGGCGGTCACGTCTTTGACATAGCCATTGGCATAACGCGCAATGACACGAAGCTGCTGACGGCCACCGATGCGCTCGATGACAGGATTCTTCGGCGACAGCTCGATGCTGGTGACGCGCGGCGTTTTCATGTCGAGCTTCGCGCCCTGACCGATCCAGGCTTTGAGCGATTCATAATACAGCTCGCCCGGCACGGTGAGCTGGCCGCCTTCATGCGGCACGCTGCCGCTGGCTTTCAGCAGCATCAGCGAATGCTCTGGCGAAGCGACGTTTGCACGGCGGCTGGAGAGATCGTCGGCAAAGGCGAGCACGTCATAAACCGGATCGTAGCCGCGCAGGCTGAGCTTGAAGCCCGCCTTGCCGTCCTTCGCGCCGTGGCAGGTGCCGGCGTTGCAGCCCAGCTTTGACATGATCGGCATCACATCGCGCACATAGTCGGGTTTGAGCGCCACATTCATGCCGCTCACGTTGGCAGGCAGTTCGGCGGTTTTGCCGAGAAAGGAAATCTTCACGCTCGTCGCGCCATTCTGCTGCGGGCGCACCATGCCGCGCACGTTGATGTCCACCACGCTATCGCTCGCGGCGGCGATCTTCGCCATGCGGGTCACATCGGCGCGGGTGCCGTCGCTCATGCGGGCGGTGACGAGAATCTGCGCGTATTCGGCGGGCTTGCCGATCTTGATCGTGCTCGGTTCGACCTCAATGGAGGCCACGGTCGGGCCGGTGTGCAGCGTTTCGACTTTCTTGTCCTTAGCCACCTCGACACGCACGGTGTCATCCACGATCACATCGCTGGCAGCGAGGATTTTTTCCTTCACCAACGGCACCGAGGTGAACTCCTGCGCGATCTTGCCGGTAGCGGCATCAATGAGGCGAATTTGACCGTCCTGACCGGCGGCGGCGACCGTTTTGCCATCGGGGCTGAAGGTCACGCTGAAGATGCCGCAAGGAATCGCGGTGCTGCTGAGCTGTTTCACGTCCTTGGTGAGGTAATCATCGAGTTCCTTGCCCTTGCCGCTCACGGTTTCGACGATCTTCTTCACCGCCTCGGGCATCGCGCTGTCGTAGTCGCTGCTGTAAATATTCACGGTGCCGGTTCCTTCGTGCGAGGTACCCGCGACGATGCGTTTGCCGTCCGGCGCGAAGTCCACGCCAAAGATGCGGCCCTGCATCGCAGGGAATTTGCGGATGAGGTTCGCGTT
>JBDNIB010000054.1:0-6035 GCA_041688535.1 Prosthecobacter sp. | reverse complement strand
TTGCCGCCGTCGAGGCTGAACATGAGGCAGCTCGCGGGGCGTCCGTAGCTGCAGGCGAGCACGCCGTTGCTCATAAGAACGAGATCGGGCAGCACCTTGCCGACTTCGAGTTCGATGGGTTCGCTCCAATTTTTTCCGGTGTCGTGGCAGAACATCTGTTTCATGCGGCTATTGCGATCACCACGAATGACGGCGGTCTGCTCGGTGGCGCTGAGGCGGCAAACGGCGGGTTCGCCACCGGGGCCGACGGTGCTGAAGTAGGTCCACGTTTTGCCTTCATCCGTGCTGCGCATGAGGTGGGACCAGCGCTCGGTGTTGTTGCGGCCATCGGGCAGCTTCACGCTCTTGCGGCTCCACACGACCATCGTGGCACCGCCATCGGCATCGTTCCAGATGTGGCGCTCACAGACGACCACATCACCACGCTTTTCGGGCACGTATTGCGGTGGCAAGACGAGGCGACTGTCGATCATGGTGAACTTCGTGGCCTCGGCATTGAGGTGCGTCGTTTTGGCAGTCAGTGAGCCATCCGGCTGCGACCACGTCCAGCGTGATGCCCCGAGGATGCTGCCATCGGGCCGGCGCACGCATGGCAGCGGCGTGGTATCGAGCTTGTCGAGACCGGGGATGGGCGACCACGTCTTGCCCGCGTTGGTGGATTTGAGCAGGCCATACGGCTCATAGAGCGCATCTGGGCCTTGGGCCACGCTCATTAGCAGCAGCCCTTTGCCCATGTCATAAAGATAAGGTCGCGTCTGCTTCACATCCTCGCGCGGGATGAGCCATGGCTCGCTGACTGTGAGCTTGATCGGATCATTAGCTGGTGTGCTCGTCGCCTTGCGCACACCGAGCTTCACGCTGGCCCACAGGGCATCGCCCGTGGCTGTCTTTGCGCTCGATCCGAACTGAATGAACGCCTCCGGTGAATCCGCCGCTTTCCAAAACGCATTCTGCCCCGTCACCTTCTGCTCACCATCCACCCACAGGCTCATGTCCGTGCCGCGAATGATGAGGCGGTAGGTATGAAACCGATTCGTCGTGTCCATCGGGACGAAGCGATCCGTGAAGGTCGTGGCTTGTGCGGGGAAGATCACGAGGCCGTCCTGATGCTTCCCATCGCTCACCTGCACCATCACCGGCGCACCATCGCGCCATGGCCAAAGCGAGGTCGCGGGCTTCTTCGGCTGCGAGCCGGTGATCGCGCCTGCTTTCACGGTGACCTCGACGATGATTTCATCATCGGGGTTTGCTTTCCATGCGGCGCGGTAGTGGGCGAACTCCTTGCCATCATCCATGAGGCGCAGGCCATCGGCTTCGAGCTTCGCATTGGGTTTGCCCACGGCGGTCCATGTCGAATCAGGGAGCGCTTTGCCATCGTAGCTGACGAGCCAGGTGATGTCCTGGGCATGAAGCGCGAGTGAGCCGAAGAGAAGGAGAAGGGGAAGGAGCCTCATGATCTTGGGAATGGGGCTGCGCTTACTGCTTCTTTGGCTGAGGAGCGCCTTTGGTCTTCTCCGCAGCCGCTTTGGCACGCGCGTCAGCCTGCTTTTTCGCAAACTCTGCGGCAGTGGCTTCGAGCGCAGGCCATGCGGACTTCGCTTTGTCGAGTTCGGTTTCGTTGAGGCCGACAGCCTTCAACACGCCTACTGCCATGAGCTTGTTGCCCTCCGCATTCATGTGAACGCCGTCGCTGGTGAGTACTTTGACCTGCGGCTTGTTCTCCGCCTTGATGCGTTCTTCAAACATCGCATACAGATCGGCCATCGGAACCTTCTTCTCCTTCGCAAGCTGGCGGAGGAAGTCGTTGTAGGGAGCGAGCAGGCCATTCTCTGTGCTGCTGAGGTTTTCTTGAATCACCGTCGCCGTCAGTATCACGGGCTTCACGCCAGCGGCCGTCGCCTGATCGATGATCGCGGTGATGTTCTTCTGGTAGGTGCCGCGTGTGGAGACCTTGTCGTCGTAGGTGCCGCTCTTCGCCATCGCATCGTCCAGCGGCACGCCGCGCGGGCCGTGCCACACGTCATTCACACCGCAGCTCAGTGTCATCCACTGCGGTTTCTTGCTCAGCACATCCTTATCAAGTCGCGCCAGCATTTGATCCGACTTGTGACCGCTGATGCCAGCGGGAACCGGCTTCGCTTTGATCCCGTTCGCCTCCAGTCCCGCGATCACCAGCCGCACATAACCTGCTAGATTGCCCCAGCCGCCTGCGGTGATCGAATCGCCGAGAAAGGCGATTTTATCGCCGCTCTTCACGGCGATTTCTGCTTTGGCAAAATGTGGAATGACAAGGACAGCGGCGAGAGCGGGGAGAAGGCGGAGATGAGAGTGGATCATGGTGGTTGGTTATGGGTGGAATGAGGCAGCAAGCAAACGACGCACTGGCAGCGCCCTTTCCCGGATTGCGGGGCTGGTGACACAAGTCATCGTAACCAGCGAGCTTTGTACGGACGCGCGTCTTTGAATTGAATTTGGCCTTCAGGATTGTATAGGCGGATGACGGAGTCCCAGTTGCTGAGAACGACGCGCCCCGTGGCAGGATGGATGTCGGTGGATTTGGCCTTCGCTTCGCCACCAAGAACCGGATGCGGCTTGAAAACAGCCTTGTCGCGATCAAACAACTGCACGCTGTTCTCCGTGGTGATGACCAACTCATTGCTGCCCGGCACAGGGCGCAGATCGTGGCCGTCCTTGTCGGGCAGCGGGTGCGTGCTTTTGAGTTTCAGCGCGGGTTTGTCGCTCTCCCAGTCCTCCAGCGTGTAGGCGCGCAGTTCATCAAAGCCAAGCGCCCAGAGGCACTGCCGCTGCTCGTCCCACACCACGCCATGCGCAGAATGCAGCGGCGTTTTAAAGACAGGCGTCATCACACCAGACAGATCAAAGACTTCGAGGTGATCACCGCTCAAGGAACTCGCCACGACAACGCGATTGTTCGGCAGCAAGGCCAGCGAATGCGCGTTCCGGACCCATGCGCGCCATAGAATGCGCTTCGTCTCTCGTTCGATGAGCGCGCAACCGCCATTCGAGGCGCAGACGAGGATCTTCGCGCCGTTTTCGACCGGTTTGCATTCATCTAGGTGATGAAACTCTTTCCGTGCCTCCTCCGGCAAATCAGGCGCATCTTCGCCGCACCAGCGCCACACCTTGTCGATCACTCCAGCCTCCGCCTTGGCCGCATCGACGATAAAGACCTCGTTCCCGCCCGCTAAAATCAGTTCGTCCGCTTGTGCGGTGTGGAAAACGAGGAGCAGCAGCAAAAGTGGGCGCATGCTGGTGATACACGGCCACGAGCACGAATCACTCACGCTTTTGCGCAAACAGCCACTCCCACAGCTCCACCTTCTCATACGCAAGCCCCCCACTGCCGTGGCCCACGCCGGGGAACTCGGTGTACTTCGGCTCCGGCTTCACGCCCGCGGTTTTCAGCGCGGCGATCATGTCACGCGATCCGCTGACTGGCACAGCTTCGTCTTGATCACCATGAAAGGCCCAGATGGCCACGCCATTCATCTTTGCGGCATCGGTGGTCTGCCAGATGCCGCACACCGGCACGGCGGCGGCAAACTTCACCGCATGTTCTGCGATGATGCCCCACGTTCCCACGCCGCCCATCGACTGACCGGTGAGGTAGAGCCGTTTCGCGTCCGCCTTCGTCTCCGCGACCACCGCATCGAGCGCCTCAATGAGTTCAGGCATCACGATGCGTGCATCAGTGCCGCGAAACTCGCTCTTTGCCCAGCGCGTCGATTTTCCATCGCAGGCGGGTGCCATGACGATGCACGGATGCTTCGCCTGCATCTCCGGCGCGGCGAGTCGGTTCGCCGCGTCCGTATTTCCACCCGCGCCGTGTAGGCAGAGCAAGAGTGGTAGTGCTGCGGGCTTATCCTTTGGCACGAAGAGACTGTAGCGAATGGTCTGGCCATTGCTGCCCTTGAACTCACGCACCTCAAAGGCCGCGTTCGCACCGCCGGGCCGCGATTGCTGTTCCTTGCCGCGCCGTCCCTTCTCCTGCATCGCCGTGAGTTCCGTCGCATCGAGCACGCCATCTCCATTCGCGTCATAGCCGGAGGCGCGGCTCCAAAACTGCTCCCCAAGCTCCTCTTTGGACAATTTGCCATCCTTGTTCGCATCCATCGACTGGAGGCGGGCAAATTTGTCAGTTTGTTGCGCGGTTGCCGCGACCAAAGCAAGCATCCAGAACAGAATGGTTTTCATAATGCCCACTAAAACATGCTGAGGCGAAAAAAGTTCCGCCGCACCTGAAGCAAATGCTACCTCACCTCAAACGGCACATTCGCGGTGGCGGCGTGGTCTTTGCCGTCGCTGACCCAGACATGAAGGCGATAGATGCCCGGCTTCGCAGGCGCTTTCACACTGGCTTTATCTGCCTCGGTAGATTGAATCGCGCCCTCGATGGCTGCGGGCATCGGCGGGCGCTTTCCCGCATCGTGCTGCGTCTTTTCAGCCAATACAGACCAGCGCCAAGTGATCGCATCACCATCGGCATCCGCTGCCTCGGCGCGTGCGGTGAATACAGCGCCGGGGGCCAGCGCATCAGCGGGCGCACCGCTCATCGGTTTGATTGAGGGTGCATGGTTGGCAGGCTGTTTGCCGCTCCATTTTTCCTCCAGCACATCCACGGCGGCGGTCGTCTCGCCTTCATGCGTCAGCAGGCCGAACCAAGTCGCTGTGGCCTCGTATTTCCATCCCCAGAGGAAGGCATAGCTGCCGAGGCAGGCACCGCGCTTCGCGATGACCTCGTCGTAGCCCCGGCTCATCATCGCAGCCTTTTCGCTGCTCGTTGGTTCCAAAGCCGCGCCGCTCTTGCTCTTCGGCCTCTCCCAGAATCCCTGCGGCCCCCACTCGGTGACGAGCCACGGACGCGTCCAGCCGACCTTCATCAAGTGCTCACGCAGACTGAAAAGCGCGCCGTAGGTGTTCACGCCGACATAATCGAGATGCGGCGTGTGCTCGTTCAGCCCCTTCGCCTTCGCCGCGCTCAGTCCTGCCACGGCGGTGAAGCTCGGATGGGCAGGATCGAGTTCCTTCGCCAAGAGGGCGAGCCGTTCAATCTGCTGCCAGTAGCCGACATTCATGCCACCACCCTCCGCCTCATTGCCGAGTCCCCAGGCCAGCAGCGCGGGATGATCGTGAAACTGCATGATCTGCTGCCGCACGCGTTCCGTTTGCTTCGCGCAGTGCTCCTTGTTTGCATAAGAGAACCATGCGCACTCGGACTCCAGCCAGATGCCCGCGCTGACACTCAAACCGAGCGCCGCCGCATCATCCAGAATCTTCGCCAGCCCATCGGTGCTCCAGGTGCGGATGGAGTTCGCGCCGCGAGCCGCGAGCTGATCGAGATGCGTGTCACCGCCCGCGCCTCGGACGAAATACGGCTCGCCGCCACGATGCATGCCATTCGTAGCATTAATTGTCACCGGCACCGGTGTGGCGAGGGCGGCGAACTCGACAAAGAGACAGGCAAACAGAAGACGCATACGCCGTCGTTACATGAAGGCTAGACGAATCACAAGCCCGACGCTCACGGCTTGAACTCCGCTACCACCTGCGCGCTCGTGACATCCCAGGCGCGGACAGTGCCGTCTTCGTCACCGCCGAGGATTAAATCACCACCGCGAGTCGTGGCGAGGGATTGCAAGAAGCTGTTCGAGCCGAGGAGTTTTTTCACCTCACCGCCATCGCTGGTGATGAGGCGGAGTTTGGTGTCACCAGCGCTGGTGGCGATCTGGTCGGCAGCGCCGAGGTAGCGGATGCAGGGTAGAGGGGAAAAGGGGGGTGCCACGCGTGCGCAATGAACCGAGAGGAGCACGGGTATGAAGAGCGCGCTGCACAGCAAAGCAAGCGCTCTGACCTTGCTGGTAGACTGCTGGTTGAGCGTGCGGTCGAAGCGTCCTGCAGGACATGCCGACGTACGTGGGGGGTGCAGCGCAGGGGAGAGAAGAGGAACTGAGTAGAATGAGTTGCAACATGTGAATCATGACGAAACGGCCGGGTGACCCCCTAGGAAAGTGACC
>JBDNIB010000529.1:0-2122 GCA_041688535.1 Prosthecobacter sp. | reverse complement strand
TGCCCGCGAGAGGAGAGAAAAAGCGAAAAAAGACCGCCGCGAACATCAAAGAGCCGCGAAGAGGTCGTCAAGCAGCCAAGAGAAGGCCATCATGCCGCTCGAAAATCTCCGCAAGTTCGCGGAAAACGCCCCGATTGAAAAACGCCCGCCTTTGGGACAGGCTCTAATTATAACTTAACGGCATTGGCTCTAGCCCCTTCCTCAATCTTCGCCAGGACGCTGCCGCCGGGCTTGCGCACCCATTCATCGAACCACACCTTCACGCCGTCCTGCTTCAGTCGCGCAGCGATGTCGCGGACGATGGCTTTGTCCTTCGCGCTGTGGCTGAGGAAGACGTCGAACTGGAAGTCGTCGGGCATGGGTGGGGTGCGGACCGGAGCGGGGCCATGAAAGCGGAGGCGTGTGGGGATGGCAAGGAGTTCCAGACGGAGAGACTGGGAGCCCATGAGATGGGGAGACTATGAGACTTTCAGCGGTGCCTTGTCACCGCGCGGGGCTTTTATTTTTCCGTTCCGTGTAGGCACGTTGAGCGGAGATGGCGTACAGACGCTGCGCCACATCCACGGGGTATAGCCAGTCGGCACGCCCGCTGTTCACCTTCAGCTCGGTCATTCCTGCCACAAAGACACGATCAGGGGCTTGCTGGGTGATGCCCGGCACCTTCACCGGCTTGCCACTGAGATCGAATTTCCCTGGCTGCTCCACCAGTACGATGGGCCAGATGTCGCAAAAAGCTCCGTCTTTGACGACCTCTCGCACCTCAATGCGGCTCCATATCTTCCGTGCTTCCAACTGATTGATGGCAGCATGTTCGGCCTTCTGGCGGGCCAGCAGCGCCGCCATGTCAGCCTTGCTCTGCTCGGCCTCCACAATCCCCAGCGCACGCCGCTGCTTCACCTGCGGCAGTGCCGCTGCGGCCTCATGCGGATCAAAGCCGTGCAACTCCTGCATCATGTAGGGCATTTCGATCAATGGCAGCTTCGCTACGCCGGCGGCATGAGTGAAAGTGATCTCACTGGCGGTGACATTCGTGACCTTGACCTCGCGATACTCCTGCCCGCGCACCGTGATGATCCAAGTGTAGCACCCCAGCTTTCCCGGCGTTTGCACCGCCTGCGGTTTCCTCACCGCCTCTTCAGCGTGCAGGACTGTCGTGAGGAAAGTGGCAAGAAGGAGCATCCGCATAAACCAAAGGCGCTGTGTCGCTGCGACAATGACCCCCGGTGCTCCATTCGTCAACCCAGCGCCTGCTCTGCCCGTCTGCGCTCATGGTCTCAACACGCGATCCATCTGCGCTGGAGATTTGGCTTCATTCGGGGAAGGTATCTATTCAGGTGTTCGAGGAAGCCTGAATGGCTTCAGGATTTCAGCCCAGGGATGAGAGAGGCACGAGCGATTCCCTGGGGTATCAAGCGATCCGCAAGGGGAAGCAAAACGCAGGTGTCAGCGGCGCCCCAGAGCCGCCAGCAGCGACTGGGAGCACTGCTGCTAGTGAACCGGGCGTTCCACCGCTGCGTTGGGTTTGCACGGACGTGCTACGCACGTTAACCCAGGGAATCGCTCACCAAACCTCGCTCATCCCTGGGCTTTCTTACCGAAGCCTTTCAGGCTTCAACCCTCCTGAAAAGTTACAGGTGATGAACAGCGCAAGCAGACGCTTCCGTCGCTTGCAATCCCCCTATGCCTGCTAGACTCGTCTGTCCCGCCATCATTCGGCATTCGGCATTCGGCATTCCACCTTCGTCATTTTTCATGTCCCACAGAGTCCTCATCATCGGAGCCGGCGGCGTTGGCCGCGTTGTCGTTCATAAATGCGCCCAGCTTCCCGACGTGTTCGGCGAGATCATGCTGGCCTCACGCACCAAGTCGAAGTGCGATAGCATCGCCGCTGAACTGAAACGCCCGATTCAAACCGCCGCCGTGGATGCAGACAACGTCCCGGAGCTGATGACGCTATTGCAGAGCTTCAAGCCCGAGGTGGTCATCAATGTGGCGCTGCCGTATCAGGATCTCACCATCATGGACGCCTGCCTCGAAGTAGGGGTGCATTACATCGACACCGCCAACTACGAGCCGAAGGACGTGGCGAAGTTCGAGTACCACTGGCAGTGGGCCTACCAGG
>JBDNIB010000528.1:0-1177 GCA_041688535.1 Prosthecobacter sp. | reverse complement strand
TCAATCGCGAGATCAAGGAGCCCATGCGCGACATCCTCTTCGACGAGAAGATCGCCGGCAGCTTCCACTTCACCCCCGGCCAGGCCTACGAAGGCGTCGCCGACAACGGCAACCGCAGCCAGGTCCATTGGGATCTCGTCAACATCCAGCGCCCGGACTACGGCGGCGGTGAAATCCGTTTCGACGGCAAGCTCATCCGCAAAGACGGCAAGTTCGTCAGCCCCGAGCTCAAACCGCTCAACTGACCGCCGCCACCAGCGGCGGCTGGAAGTTCAGCAGCTCGATCTCCACCGCGTGCTTCCGCTCCGGCAGCAGTTCCACCACGCTGATGCTGCCGTACTCGATGTTGAAATGCGCCATACGCATCAGCGGCATCTCCAGCAGCAGGGTCAGCATCACACGAATGATCCCGCCATGGCAAAACACCGCCACCTTCTGGTGCGGATGCGCGTTCACGATGCGCGACAGGCACTCCTGCACGCGTGACCTGAGGTCTGCCATGTTCTCCCCATTTGAGATGCCGCCGTTCTCGATGATCTCCAGCCAGTCGAAGGCGCTCACGCCGAACTTCGCCGGCACCTCATCCCAGCGGTTCCCCGTCCAGTCGCCGAAGTCCACCTCCCGCAGCCCGGCCATCAGTTCCGGCTGCATGCCGCGTTGCTGTGCCAAAGGAGCCAGCGTCTGCTGCACCCGCAGCATCGGGCTGGCATACAGCGCATCCAGCTTCGTCTCCTTCAGCCACGCCGCCACCGCCTCAGCCTGCTTCTGCCCGAGCGGCGACAGCGCCATGTCGATGCGCGATCCGCCGAAGACCTTGTGATACTTCTCCTCCACCTCCCCATGACGGATGAAATAGAGCTGGGTGGGATGATTCGGCAGGTGGGATTTCACGCCCCGTCTATGAAACAGCCCTCAAGGCTGTGCAAGCAGCGGCTCACAGGCAGGGTGCCTGCTCCGCGAAAGCGGTGGCGGGCTCTCACCGCGCAAACAACCGCACTCTTCTACCGCCGCAGCGCATTGATCAGCTCGTTGTACTTGTCCCGCATCAGCTCCATGTCTGCCAGTGTCGGCGGATCATTGGTAAAGGCGGTGTACAGCGTGCTCACCGCATTCGTGTTGGCGCTCGTGCCGTCGATGGCGCTGCTCAGGTCCGCGTTCGTCACCTCGCCCGGCATGC
>JBDNIB010000527.1:0-26719 GCA_041688535.1 Prosthecobacter sp. | reverse complement strand
CCACGCCGCTGCTCGGTGGCCCGCACTTCCACGACATGAGCGAGGTCTATTCGCGGAAGTGGTGTGAAAGATTCCACGCGGCGGCGGTGAAGATCGGTTTGAAGCTGCACGCGGGGGTGTATGCCGCACTGCTCGGCCCGCAGTATGAGACGCCTGCCGAAATCCGCATGCTGCGCACACTCGGCGCGGATGCCGTCGGCATGGCCACGGTGCCCGAGGCCATTCAAGCCCGTGCGCTCGGCATGGAAGTCGCCGGCATCTCCATGCTCACCAACTGGGCCGCCGGTTTGCGGCCACAGACGCTGCATCACGCCGAGGTGGTGGAAGTCGGGAAGACGGCGGGGATGTATCTGGCGCGGTTGTTGAAGGCGGCGGTGTGAGTAATCATTTTCGACCAAGCCGTAGCAGCGCATAGACCACACCCGTCCAGACTGCGATGCCAAAGGCTGCCGCGATCAGGATTGTCAGCCATGGTGGCAAGTACGATCCCAACACGAGGGCCGGATAATGCAGCATGATCAACACCAACCCAAATCCTCCGGGTTTGCACGAATTACCAAACTCAATCCCAGAAAACATCAGCGCGAGCAGAACACTCTCAATCACAATCCCCGCGATGATGGCTTTCATGCGGAGACTCATCGCTTCTGCCTCCAACGTAAAATGACATAGAGGATCGAGCTCCACTGCGCGGCTGATATAACCAAGACCAGCGGCAAACCCGCCGATTCAGGCAGGTTCAATTTCGCGAATACATTCACTGCCCACATGGCTGGGTAGTGAAGAATCATGATGACCCATCCAACGGATGAACCCGGTCCACATGGACCCAAACCACCTGCAAACATGACGGCAAACAACATCCCCTCAATCGCGATCCCTGCGATGATGGCTTTGCCCCAGAGATTCATGGCGTTGGGGAGATTCTAAATCGCGTCAGCAGCAGGCACTCGCCTTCTCCAGCTCGCACGCGTGCTCATGCTCACAGCAGGCTGGCTCCAGCGGCAATCCTTCCGTCGCCTCGGGGGCTTCCATGCTCGGATTCGGTGCCTGGGGGGCGAGGCCGAGGTCGCGGAGGAGTTTCATGTCCTCGTTGGCGCGGGGGTTAGCGGCGGTGAGGAGTTTGTCACCGTAGAAGATGGAGTTGGCTCCGGCGAAGTAGGCGAGGGCCTGGGCTTCGCGGCTGAGGTTCGTGCGGCCGGCGCTGAGGCGCACTTTGGCCTTGGGCACGGCGATGCGGGTGACGGCGATCATGCGGACGAAGGCGAAGGCATCGACGACTTCGTTGTCGCCGAGCGGGGTGCCTTTGATGGGCATGAGGGCGTTGATCGGGATGCTTTCGGGCTGCGGATTGAAGTTCGCGATGACCTCCAGCATTTTCAGGCGATCGTCGATGGTCTCGCCGAGGCCAAGGATGCCGCCACAACAAACGGACATGCCAGCGTCCTGCGCGTGGCGGATGGTGCGCAGGCGGTCCTCGAAGGTGTGCGTGCTGACGATGTTCGGGTAATGCTCCGGCGAGGTGTCCACGTTGTGGTTATAGGCGGTGACACCGGCTTGCTTGAGGTCGGAGGCCTCGTCAGCACCGAGTTCGCCGAGGGTGACGCAGACTTCCATGCCGAGCTTGGAAACGTCGCGCACGATGTCGAGCACCTGCTCGAATTTCTGGGTGCCTTTGCGCACGCCTTTCCAGGCGGCACCCATGCAGAAGCGGGTGGAGCCATTCGCACGGGCGGCAAGCGCGCGCTCCATGACCTGCTCCTTCGGCATGAGCTTCTCCGCCTGCACGCTGGTGGTGTAGCGGGCGCTCTGCGCGCAGTAGCCGCAGTCTTCGCTGCAACCGCCGGTCTTGATGCTAAGCAGGGTGCAGAGCTGCACTTCGTTGCCGGTCCAGTGCTCGTCATGCACGGCACGGGCCTGCTTGAGGAGATCGAAAAAGGGCTGGTGATAGATGCGGTGAAGTTCGGCGAAAGTCATGGCGGGTATTTGCAGGCCGGATAGTGAGCGGAAATGGGGCGGATGCACGAGGAAAGTGCGGGGAGTCGTGCTCGTTCTCGCCCTCCTACTCGTCCTCGATTCTTTGGTATCGCAACTGTCTGCGGGGGCGATTTGATCGAGGACGAGTTCGAGTAGGAGGACGAGGACGAGGATGGCGTGCAAGACAGACCCGCTCGCAGCCGATTTGTTTGCACCACTATGAACCGACGATCCTTCATCCACCAAACATCCGTCGTCGCTGCGGCGGCTTCCTTTTCAAAACTTCGTGCTGCGGATGCGGCAGGGAAGAAGATTAAAGTCGCGGTCATCGCGCTGGGACGTGGGATGGCGCATGTGCAGGCGTTGTTGAAGTTGCCAAACGTGGAGATCGCCTATCTGGCCGAAGTGGACCCGAAGCGGCTCGAAAGCGGCCTCAAGGTAGTCCATGACACGCAAGCGGTGTCCTGCGTGGGCGTGAAGGACTTCCGCACCTTCCTCGATGACAAGACGCTCGACGCGGTCTTCATCGCCACGCCGAATTTCTGGCACACCCCGGCGGCGCTGCTGTGCATGCAGGCCGGGAAGCACGTCTATGTGGAAAAACCCGGCAGCCAGAACGCGCATGAGGCGGAGATGATCGTCGCAGCCGCCACGAAATACGACCGCCTCGTGCAAATGGGCAATCAGCGCCGCACCTGGATGAAGGACGCGATTGAAGCGCTGCACGGCGGGGCCATCGGCGAAGTGCGCTTTGGCCGTGGCTTCTATTACAACACGCGCAAGTCGGTAGCCGTGAACGAAAAGCCTGCGTCACCGGACATCGACTACAACCTGTGGCAGGGGCCAGTGCCGGATGATGCGAAGCATGATTTCAAAGCGCTGGCGCACTACGACTGGCACTGGTTCTGGCACTGGGGCAATGGTGAGCTCGGCAACAACGGCATCCACACGCTGGACATCCTGCGCTGGGGCCTGAAGGGCGAGTATCCGCTGCGCACGACCTACAACGGCGGCCGCTACTTTTACGATGACGCGCAGGAAACGCCGGACACCGGCACAGCGGTCTATGATTTCGGCCACGCGGGCTGCGAGTGGGTGCAGAGTTCCTGCCATCCGCGTGCGGCGGAGAAACCGCTCGGCGAGTGCCTCTTTTATGGCGACAACGGCACAATGAGCATCGGTCGTGACTCGTGGATCATTTATGACCCGAAGGGCGCGGAAATCCGCAAGGGCAAAGGCGCAGGCGGCGGCGACCCCGCGCACATCGGCAACTTTATCGATGCGATTCGCGGCGAGGTGAAGCTCAACAGCCCAATCGTCGAAGGCCAGAAGAGCACGATGATGTGCCACCTCGGCAACATGGCCTACCGCACGAACACGGTGGTCAAATGTGATCCGAAGACCGGCAAGATCCTCGACAACGCCGAAGCGATGAAGCTCTGGGGACGCGAGGGGTATCGCAAGGGGTGGGATGTGAAGATCTGAGCCGGAATGGGTAGGCGCTGAAAGGTAGGGCGCTTGCTCCTGCAAGCGCCACCGCCGGCCAAGGGCTTCATTCAAGCGATGAGATGTGCGTGAACGAGTTCGCGTGACGCGGCGGGCTGGGGACAGCCCGCCCTACCTCTCACTTCACGCGTTCCTTGAGGATCTCGCGGAAGGGTTTGCCGTCGAGACTGAGGTCGGCGAGCACGGCGCGGCCGTTGAGCACGCGGACTTCGGCGATGATGCCGTTGTCGCCACGAATGTTTTCGGCGAACCACTTGTCGGCCTCGGGGGCGAGCTTTTCATTGATGTAGAAGCGGTCGAAAGGCCAATTGATCCAGGCTTTTTCGCCTGATGAAAAATTGATGGTCAGGCGGATGAACTCACCGCTAGCCGGTGGAGTGGGTGAGAGACTGGAGACGGTGCTCAGGCCATCCGCTCCGGTGGTGAGTGTGGCATAGACGCGCTGCCCAGGGCCGAATTTCGTCTCCAACGGGATGCTGACTTCGGATTGCTCAGGCCGCACGGCGAGGAAGCGTCCGCGCAGCGGATCATAGGGATCGGGGGCGCTGCATTTAAGTTTGATGAGCGTGCCTTTCGTGAGCACTTGCTCATGCGTCCAGATTTGAGACAGGGGCGCCGCCCATTGCGCGAGTGCGGCGATGGCGAAGATGAGGAGGGGAAGCGTTTTCATGCGATGGCGGGAGTTGGACGGCGATGCAGGCGGCTCATGAGGAGATTGAAGGCCAGGAAGGCGCTGCCGACGATGATGAAGGTGATGCCTTTGGCGAGCAGGGAGAACTCGCTGTCTGCCATGCGGGCTAGGATCAGCACGGAGAGCAGCGCGGCACCGAGCCGTGGAGCGCTGCGCCGACCGGTGAAGTCCAGCACGATGAGCGTGATGCCAACGGCGGAGAGATGCAGCGTGGCCAGCCAAGTGAGCAGTGAGTCAGAGTATTCGCCTTTGCCGTGAACGAACGGGAGGGCGATCAGCGGCAGCAATGCGACGGAAGCAATCGCCAGCAGAGCCCAGCGGCGGCGTGCTGATGCCAGCAGCATGAAAACAACGAGCACGGCCAGCAGTCCCCAGCACCAGGGAAGTTTTAATGCATGAGACGCACCTCGAATGATGTCATCATTCACATCGCGGAAGGTTGCGGCCAAGCCATAGCCGAGCAGCCAGAGTGAGCCGAGCACGACTTGTGGCTTGCACCGGGTGGGTTCATCCATGCCGTCTTGATTGAGCGGGAAGAGAGCGAAGACAGCGGCAGTGAGGGTCCAGAGCCAGACAAAAGTGTCGTCACGATAACTGTAGTAGTCCTCACGGTAAGCGCTCATAAAAACGGCCGCGCTGCATAGACCCAAGATGGCGCTGATGGTCATCACCCAGCGCACTGTGATCGAAAGCGGCACCTTGCCTTTCCATCCCGGCCAGTAGGGCAGCAGACCGAGCAGCAGCAGCGGATACATCAAAGGACTGTCGTGCCAGGGCTTGCCGTGCTCGGCCTGGTTCAAACTCCAGATCGCGATGCCGACGAGATAAAAAATCGCCACCGCATGTGAACGCAGCACCCAGGCCAATGGCAGGCAGAGAAGCATCCACCAGAACAGGAAATCCGGCCACTCGCCGCCAAGATTGTAGATCTGCGACACGAGCGCGATGCACGCGCCGGTGGCGAGCGCCTGCAGCAGCGCGGCGGTCTCACGCACCCAGGCGGCGGCAGCGCCACGCTGTAGCACGCGGAAACTGAAAAGCTGCGTGGCAAGAAGAGGCAGAAACGCGAACAGCAGCCGCACCGGCCGCGAGAAGTCATCCCAGTTGTAGCCGATCACCGCGATCAAGCCGGTGCCGATGAGCAAGGCCCCGAGCGCCCCCATGATGATCTGCCCCAGCCCCGGCTGCGAATCATCCACTGCATGCCGCTCGCGCAAGGTGCGTGCCGCGTCGGCGGTGAGCAGGCCGTCACGTTCCCACTGCGGGAGTTGTTCAAGGAGCCAGCGTTGGTGAGAGGTGTTCATGGGCGGAAGGAATGGGCGATGTTTCGATGTGATGCGCAGGAACGTCGCATTGATAAACTCGATGGGTGGATTGAGGAAAGGCGGTTTGGATCAACCCGCTGATGGCAGCGGCGGCAGAGCCGGAGAGCGCAGGATGAAGAAACTCAGCAGAAAACCGATTATGCCGCCGATGAAGCCACCACCAAGGGCACCGATTGCGATGGGCATCTTCCAGTCTTCGACGGTTTCGCTGGCGGGAGTGGCGCGTTCTTGGATGGCGATGTAGTCGGTCATTGCGTTAAAAGTGGACTGCATCTGCTCCACTTGTTCAAACAGCTTCTCCCATGCCTGTTTGGCCACCGTATGCCTCTCGACTGCTGTCCGCAGTTCTGCGGCGGCGGTCTCGTGGCGCTGGAGCCCGGCTTCGATCGTCTGAATCTCTTGTTCGATGGGGCTGAGCTTGGCCTCCAGCGAAGTGCGGGCAGCAGCATCGGTCACCAGGGCTTTGATTTCCAGGCGGAGGTCGTCACGCTGATCCCGCAGCCGGATCACGCGTGCGGCGAGCCGTTCTTGTTATGCCTTGGCATCCACCGATTCCACCTTGTGGCGGGCCTGCTCAAGTTGGGCTGACGCCTCTTCCATGAATTTTTGCTTGGCGACGAGCTCTTGGAGAACCTGCTGCAACTCTTTGCCCTGTGACTGTTCACGAATGGCCTGCCGGAAGGCGATGAACTCATCGAGCAGCGCATCGAGAAAGATCTTCGTGTATTTGGGTTCAGTGCCCGTCGCCAAGATGTTGAAAATCGTGCTGCCTTTGGTTTGGGCGACACGAATCTCCACATCGCTGTCCTTGAGATCGGGATTCAGCGCGCGCACACGTTCCAAGGCACGGCGTTTCATTTCGGCGGATTCGAGTGTTTCGATGATTGTGTCGTAGAAATCATCGATGCGATCCCTCCAATCGAATGAAGGTTCCTTTGCCGCCCCCGTCACCGCAGGACCGCCTGCCACGAGCTTTGCCAGCGAGCGGAACTCCTGCGGTCTGCCTGTGATACGCAGGGCTTGGAGACAAACGCCTACACTGGCTCCGAGAACGGCCAGACCCAGAATGATGATGAGGCGGGGAAGAATGCGTGAGGTGCTCATGCGTGGCATTCCGCCAGAGTCTCAACGCAGTGGCAAGGCAAATCCTAGTAGCGCTGTGCTTGCGAATGATTCCTGCGCCTTTTCATGGGCGCAGGCTTGATATAAACGCGGTGTGAACGAACAACCCAGGCCTAGCGGCCTGGGCTGAATTCGGCGGCCCGTTGGGCCGCTTTGCGCACACGGAGTGTGCGGACCACTCTGATGATTACTTGGCCTCGGGTTTGATCTTGCCCTTTTCTTCGAGGGTGTGTTTGAATTTTTCGGTCTTGGGATCGACGACGCCACGGACATAGCCCTGGTTCGGATTGAGGGCTTTGAAATTCTGGTGGTAGTCCTCGGCGGGGTAGAATTTTTTCAGCGGAGCGATCTCGGTGGCGATGGGATCTTTCCAATTTTTCTGCGCGGCGTCGCGGGAGGCTTCGGCGATTTTTTTCTGCTCGTCGCTGGTGTAGAAAATGGCGGAGCGGTACTGGGTGCCGTAGTCGTTGCCCTGATAGGCGGTGCCTTTGGGCATGAGCTTGCCGTGCTTCATCATGTCCTCCTTGGTCACGCTGGTGGGATCATGCGCGTCCCAGAAGAGGTCGATAATCTCTTTGAACGTGAGGACGGCGGGATCGAAGTCGATCTTGATGACCTCGGCGTGGCCGGTCTCGCCAGTGCAAATGTCCTCGTAGGTGGGGTTTGCCGTCTTGCCGCCAGCGTAGCCGCTAGTGACGTGCTTGACGCCTTTGACGAGGAGATATTGAGCCTCGACGCACCAGAAGCAGCCGCCGCCAATGATGGCGGATTCAGTCTTGGCATCGGCAGCGGATGAGATGGGGGCGAGGGCGGCCATGAGCAGGGTGGTGATAAGGGTGAGGGCGATTTTCATGACATGGATACGAACGAGTTCAGTGAATGAGTCAATCATCCGTCCTGTGAGAGGCTAAACTTTCGGTAAAATTCCCGGGAACTGAAAAGGATGGCCGCAAAAAGGCGCAAAATGGAGGCACTGAGTTAGACTCCTGTGCTTTGTGCCCTTTTGATTTTTTGCGGCCAACTCTATACTGAAATCATGGATGAACTTTCGACTCTCTGCGCCCGTGTCGGCGAAACGAAACTGCGTGGCATGGTAACGGCGTTTTATGCGCGAGTGCGGGAGGATGATTTGATCGGGAAGATGTATCCGCCGGATGATTGGGCGGGCGCGGAGAAGCGGCTGGCGGATTTCATCGTGTATCGCTTCGGTGGGCCGCAGACGTACATTGAGGAGCGCGGGCATCCGCGTTTGCGCGGACGACACATGCCGTTTGCGATTGGCGAGGCGGAGCGGGACCGCTGGATGAAGCTGATGGGTGATGCGATGAGCGAGATGGAGATCCCGCAGACGGCGGCGCAGGTCATCACGGTGTTCTTTGCGCAGGTGGCGGACATGATGCGGAATCGTGAAGGGTGAATCACGGCAGTCCAGATTAGAACCACGGAATACACAGAATACACGGAAGCCGGAGGATTGTTTTATTTCTGTGTATTCTGTGTATTCCGTGGTTGAAATGATTTTGCCATGAAGAACGAACTGCTGATTCTCGCCCCGCTGCCGCCTTTTTTGATGGAGCCGCTGCGGGCGGCGCATGTCTGCCATGATTATTTTCATGCGACGGACAAGGCAGCGCTGCTGGCGCAGGTGGGGGCGCAAATTCGCGGGATCGCGATGACGGGTGGCAGTGTGGCACCGGTGGCGCTGCTGGAGCAGTTGCCGAAACTGGAGATCATCAGCGTGATGGGCGTGGGCTACGATGGCGTGCCGGTGGATTGGTGTCGCGCGCACAGCGTGCGCGTGACGAACACGCCGGATGTGCTGACCGAAGACGTGGCGGACACGGCGAGTGCGCTGGTATTGATGACGAGCCGCCGTTTGATCGCGGCAAACCGCTATCTGCATGCCGGAACGTGGGCACAGGGGCAGTTTCCGTTGGCGCATGCGCTACGCGAAAAGCTGGCAGGCATCGTGGGCCTGGGACGGATCGGCAAGGCGATCGCACACCGGCTGGAAGCGCATGGGATGCGCATCGCCTACCATGGGCGATCGCGGCAGGAGGTAAGCTGGGAGTTTTTTGAGTCGCTGATCGAACTGGCGCAGACGTCAGATTTTCTGATCGTCGCCTGTCCGGGTGGGGCGGGGACGCAGCACCTGATCAATGCCGATGTTTTGGCCGCGTTGGGAGCGGATGGCACGCTGATCAACATCGCGCGCGGTTCGGTGGTGGATGAGGCGGCGCTGATCGTGGCCTTGCAAAGCGGCACGATTCGCGGCGCAGGGCTGGATGTGTTCGAGCACGAGCCGCAGGTGCCGGAAGCGCTGATGAAATGCGAAAACGCCGTGCTGCTGCCGCATCTAGGCAGCGGGACGCATGAAACACGGCGGGAAATGGCCCGGCTGGTGGTGGAGAACCTTGCGGCGCATGCCAGCGGTTCGCCGCTGCTGACGCCAGTGTGCTGACGGCTGGTTTTGACGAAAGCGTGCTTGCCGATGGTGACGAAGCCGTTACTAGCAAGACATGGGTAAAATTATTCTTGGAGCCTTTCTCGCCGCTATCGCCGTCTTCGTCTGGGAGGCCGCGTCGTGGATGGTCATCGGCTGGCACGAAAACGGATTCCGGGCATTTCGCGATGAGTCAGCGGTGGCTGAAGTGATCAAGGCGAACGTGACCTCCGGCCATGGCATCTACATGCTACCAGCGATGGATGAGGCACCTAAAGTGGCCACGGCTGAAGAAAAAAAGGCGTTTCTGGCAAAGCAGGAGAAGGCGATGGCGGACGGTCCTTATGTTTATGCGATCATCCGACCTGGCAAAGGCGAGACCAACGTGCAGGCGAACATGATTTTGAGTTTTGTGCGCAGTTTGATCTGCGCCCTGCTCGTGGGGTTGCTGCTGAGCCAGACGGCGCTGTTTTATCCGGCCCGCATCGCGTTTGTGGCGGCGGCGGGCTTGTTTGCAGGACTGACGGCGGATCTGCCGATGTGGATCTGGTTTGAGCAGCCGGGGCGGGACACCATGGTGAACATCGCGGATCATCTGATCGCGTGGATCATCGGCGGCGCGGTGCTGGGACTGCTGGTGGGCAAAGATCCGGTGGCAGAGCCTTGATCAACCGACCACGCCTGCGGTTTTCAACACAGCGGCGGCTACTTCGTCAGGGCTAATCTTCGTCATGCAGTCGTAGTGGCCGAAGGGGCACTCGCGCTCGAAGCAAGGGCTGCACGGCACCTTGTGCTGGATGACGGTGTGGCGGTCGCCGAGCGGCCCGGTTTCGATGGGACAAGTGGAGCCGAAAATGCTGACGGTGGGAATGCCGAGCGCGGCAGCCAAGTGCATGGTGCCGGTGTCGTTGGTGAGCAAAAGCTGACACTCGCGCAGTTTCGCGATGAGTTCGGTGAGCCGTGTTTTACCGACGAGGTTTTCATGCGGCGCCTGCATCATGGCGGCGAGCTTTTCGCCCATCTCCTTCTCGCCCGGCGCACCAAACAACTGCCAGCGAAACTGCGCGTGTTGCGCGGAGATTTGATTCACGACCGCGGCGAAGCGCTCAAGCGGCCAGCGTTTCGCCGGGCCGTACTCCGCACCGGCGCAGACGCCGACACGGATGGTGCCGTCCGCTGCCAACGGTGGCGATCCGGCATGCCACAGGCCCGCGTCCGCGATGTTGGCCCCGATGCCCTGCGCGAGCCGCATGTAGCGGTGCGCGTGGTGTTCTTTTGGGCCGCTGCTCTTCGGCCCCTTGATGATTTCATTCAATAGTTTGGCACGCAGCGAGCCTTTGAAGCCGACACGGCGCGGAATGTCGGCGAGCCAGATTTCCAGCGTGCTGCGGGTTGAATTGGTGCAAAGCACAGTGGCATCAAACGACACGCCGATGGCCTTGATCCGCTGCGCGACGGCGAACAGGCCCTCTTTGGCCGGTTTACCGATGTAACGCGAGACTTCCGGCATGGAGAGCCACAGCTCTTCGAGTTTATCCGGGCCGAGCACGGTGATTTTCAGTTCAGGACGGCCGCGTTTGATCGCACGCACCATGGGGAAGGCCATGCAGGCGTCGCCGAGCCAGTTTGGGCTGCGAATGAGCAGCTCAAAAGGTTGTAGGCGGCTCTCCTCGTAGCCTTCCGGGAGAAAGACACCGCGCTTGTAGTTAGACAGCAGAAACGCGGGCTTCGGCGTCTTCCAGCGGTTGTGAACCCAGAACCAACTCGCGGGCTGCTGGCGGATGAGGCGCTCGACGGTCTGATTGATGGCGAGCGTGATGCCATCAATGGTTGGTTTGGACTCGGTGGTGGGCAGCGGCCCGTCACAAACATAGCGCCAGCGTGCGGGGCCGTCGTCATAGACCATCATCGGCAGGATGACCGCGTTGGTGCGGATGGCGCAGAGTGCGACGATGTTTGTAGTGGAGGCCAGCCGGTCAAAAAACGGGCACCACACGCCATGGTCGCCCGCGTGTTGATCCACCAGGATGCCGAGCATGCCCATGTCGCGCACATAGCGAATCGGAGCGGTGAAGCCTTCCGCCCGGTCAAAGAGCTTATAGCCGAGTTTTTCACGGCGGCGCAGCACCAGCGCGTTCAGATACGGATTGCGCAGCGACTGGTAAATGCTGGCGGGTTTGTGGCCGAAAATGAAAAGAGACGGCACCTGCGTCATGATCTCCCAGCAGCTCGCGTGCATGATGGGGTGCAGCAGCGGTCGGCCCGCAGCAAACGCCTCCTGCAAATGATGCATGTTCTCGGCCGTGACACGCTTGGCCACCTCGGCCTCCGGCATCAGCGGCAGCTTGAAGCCGCACAGGATGTTGGCAAACAGGCTCTTGAAGTGCTCGCGGGCGATGGCGCGGCGCTCGGCCGCCGTTTTTTCACGGCCAAAAGCGATGCGCAGGTTGTGCAGAGCGAGTCGGCGATATTTTCCCGCCAAAAAATAGGCCACGGTGCCAAACGCACGGCCAACATGCCAGATGAGCAGCAGCGGCAGCAGCAGCAAAACGCCCTCCACGCACCGATACAGCGCATAAACCAGCCACTGCCCGGTGCGCTGGAGAAAACTGGCAGAATCGTTGGCGCGGCCCATGCGCTGCTTATGCCGCAGCGCTTTCGTGCGTGCAACCGTTGATGCGAGATCGCACTTGATGTCGCCGTTTGGCCTTCATCCATGAGAATCATCGCCCTCCTGCTGCTGTCATGCGCGCTGCTGAATGCCGCCACTGCAAAACCGAACATCGTGTTCATCATCGCCGATGATCTGGGCTGGGCGGACGTGGCGTTTCATGGCGGCAACGCGCCAACACCGCATCTCGACAAGCTGGCGCGTGAGGGCGTGGAACACACGCACCACTACGTCGCTCCGGTGTGCAGCCCCACGCGCACGGGTTTGCTGACGGGCCGCTGCTGGAGCCGTTTCGGCGTCACCAGCCCACAAAACAACCGGGCGCTGCCATGGGACACGGTCACCCTGCCACGGGCGCTGAAAACGGTCGGCTATGAGACCTGCATCACGGGGAAATGGCACCTCGGGTCGAAGTCGGAGTGGGGACCGAATCATTTCGGTTTTGACCACAGCTATGGCTCGCTGGCGGGTGGTGTCGGACCGTGGGACCACCACTACAAGAAGGGTGAATTTAGCGAGACGTGGCATCGCAACGAAAAGCTGATCACCGAAACCGGGCATGTGACCGATTTGATTACGCAGGAGGCCTGTGAATGGCTCTCAGGACGCAAAGACGCGCCGTTTTTCCTCTACGTTCCCTACACCGCCGTGCATCTGCCGGTGAAGGAGCCGGAGGAATGGATGGCCAAGGTTCCCGCCAGCATCACCGGCGACGTGCCACGCCATTACGCCGCCAGCATCATGCATCTGGATGATGGCGTAGGCCGGATCGTGGCCGCGCTCGAAAAGTCCGGCCAGCGCGAGCGCACTCTGCTCATTTTCACCAGCGACAACGGCGGCAGTTGGGTTGAAAACAACGACACCAAGTATCCGGCAGATGATTACCCCACAGGCAAGCTGCCCGGCAACAACCTGCCGCTGCGCGATCAGAAGGGCAGCGTGTATGAGGGCGGCATCCGCGTGCCCTGCATCGCGAGCTGGCCGGGCGAACTCCAAGCTGGGCAACATCACGCCCCGGTGCAGATCATTGACTGGATGCCGACGTTCTGCGCCCTGGCCGGATTCCAGCCGGAGAAGCCGCTGAAATGGGACGGCCTCAATCTCTGGCCGCAACTGGCCGCAGGTGCCGCGCCGCCCTCACGCACGCTCTACACGGTAGCACCGGGGTTCAGATCCCGCGCACTGCGTTGCGATCCCTGGAAGCTCGTGGTGCATGGCACCGACGAAAAGGCGAAGTACGAGCTGTATGACATCATCGCCGATCCCAACGAAACCACCGACCTAGCCGCGAAGCAACCCGACCAGCTCGCCTCCATGAAGGAACGTTTGAACGTCATGGCGAAACGTGACCGTGATGCGGTGGCGACGGATTGATCTCGCGTCAAAACAACAACGGGTGATGCATGAGCATCACCCGTTGTGAAAAAGTTGCGGTTGAACGGTTGTCTTGAGCCTATTTTTCCACCCAGCGCACGGCTTCCATGAGCAGTTCGCGTGCGGAGGCGAGGCCGAGCTTCTGACGGATGTTGGCCTTGTGGGCATCGACCGTCTTGGCGCTGAGGCCGAGTTTTTCGGCGATGCTGTGGGAGTCGAAGCCACGGCCGACCATCTCGAAGATTTCGAGCTGACGGTCGCTGAGCATGCGGGCTGGCTCGCCACGGGAGCCGCCACGCGGGCCGCCACCGGCGACGATGCTGCCGAGCAGCGAGGCGCTGAAGAAGAAGGAACCAGCAGCCACCTGGCGCAGGCCCTGCAGCACACGTGCGCTGGCCTCGCCTTTCATCACATAGCCCATGGCACCAGCACGCAGGCAGCGCTCCGCATACACATTTTCGTCGTGCATGGAGTACACGAGGATTTGCATCGTCGGATGGCTGGCCTTGAGCTTTTTGATGAGGTCCACACCACTGCGATCCTTCAGCGTGATGTCGAGCACCACGACCTCCGGTTTGAGTTTGGCGATTTGCAGCAACGCATTGGTGGCGTCTTCGGCACTGCCGATAACCTGCAGGTCTTCTTGCTGGTCAATCAGCTTCTTAAGCCCTTCGATAACGATAGGGTGGTCGTCGAGTAAGTATATTTTGCTTTTCACGGTGGACCTAGTAGACTCAGTTTCAGAACAATGTCAAGAAAACGTTCTTAAGCACTGCGGAGAGGAAACTGGCAAGTCACGCGCACCCCCTTGCTTCTGACCGTCTGGATTTTTAATTCGCCGTTGATGAGATGCGCCCGGTGCTCCATCACCCGCAGGCCGATGCCGTCCCCCGTGGAACTGATTTTACCATCGGGAAACCCCGGGCCATTGTCGCTAATCTCCAGGAGTCCCCGCGTGGACGACTTATGACGCAGGCTGATGCGCAGTTTTGTGGCACCGCCATGCCGGATGGCGTTGTTCACCGCCTCCTGGGCGATGCGAAAAAGATGAATTTCCGCCTCCTGATCCACCCTGGGTGCTGGATCATCAATCTGACACACGCAGTCACGCCGGAAGTTTTCCCGCACCGTCTCGGCAATCAGGAGCAGGCCACCGGCCAGACCACGGTTCTTCACCGCCGCCGGCGACAGGCCGTGCGAAAGCCGCCGAGTCTCCTCCGTGGCGGTTTTCACCAGTTCATAAATACGTTTGGCATCTTTTTTGTCCTCACCCTGTAGCTTGCTTTCCAGCGCCTCGACCAGCGAGGCAATGCCGGTAAGCGTCTGGCCGATGCCGTCATGCAGATCATGCCCGATGCGGATGTGCTCCTGCTCCGCCACGCGGATGACTTCCGCCTCCAACTGCCGACGCTCGGTCATGTCCGTGCCGGTGGTGATCAGGCAGTCGATGCTGCCATCCGGCTTGGTGACCGCCATGGTCGTGGACTCGATGTGGCGGGTTTCACCCCGACGCGTGCGGATGGGAAAGGCGGCGGTAACTTTGTCTGCGCCATCCAGCAGCGACTGAAAGCGTTGCTGCGCCGCGTGCTTTTCCTCCGCGTTCATGATGGGCAACTCCCACACCTCCCGGTCTTTCAACTCCTTCATCGTGTAGCCAAAAAGCTTCTCCGCCACGGCATTCATGCGCAGCACGGTTCCCTCCGGAGAAAGCAGACCGATGGCGATGGGCGCGTTGTCGATCAGGATCCGATTAAGCTCTGACTCCCGTTTCAGCGCCGCCTCGGTCAATTTGCGGTCCGTGATGTTGGCGAGAATCAGCATGCCATGACGGAAGCCGCCCTTTTCGTCATGGATGCAGGTGGGTGTGGCCATCACCGCCACCTTGGTGCCGGTTTTGTGCTCCAGGAACGCATCTAGGCTTGGCGGCAGCTTTTTGTCGCCGCTTTTCATGACGCGCAGCAGCCGGTGCATCTCCATGCGGGTGCCAGGAGCGGTAAGGTCCAGCACACCCAGACGGCTCAGCTCCCCGGCATCATAGTCCAGCATTCGGCGCACGGCCGGATTGGCATCCGTGATTTGAAATTTCGGGTCAAACACCAGCACGCCGGCCGTGTTGAACTGAAACAGGCTGTGGCAGAGCGCCTCGGTCTCCTTCAGCGCGGTTTCTGCCTCCACCAGTGGTGTGATGATCATGCCCATGCCGATCTCTGAGACGGCCGCACCCTTTTCATCCCGCTCAAACACCCGCCGGTAGGATGTGATCCACTCCCACCCGCCGCTCTTCTTCAAGGTGCGCATGCGCAACACGCACACCTCATCCTTGGGATTCCTGATCATGCGCTCACGGGTTTCCAGATACTCCGCCAGATCGTCAGGGTGGACGATGCTGAGCCAGCCGTCTTTGCGTTTCTCAATCTCGCCGGTTTTGTAGCCGTACAGCCCCGACAGATGCGCCTGCCCGAACAAAAACTCCTGCGCACGATAATCGTAGAGGTAAAAGGCCTGCTGCGGGGTGTTCAGCAGCATTTTGGCGAGTTTTTCCAACTGCATCGCCTTCGCTTCCAGCTCGCGCAATTCCTCCAGGTTCATGCCCAGCGCCACCAGCCGATCCTTGGCAGGAGCAGTGCTGTCCGCGTTTTCCGTTGCCGTTCGCTGTAGGGCTCGCTTCATGATTCAGTGTGCTTTTTCCCAGAAAAGCCGACAACGACGCTCACGACCAGCCCCAATTTTCAATCTCAGAAAATTTGTGCCGTGGAACGAAACGACAGCCTTGGCCCGTGGTCAGCGTTCTTTACGCATGCCACGCTGCCTCCTGTTCCTGCTGCTCTCGGTCCAAGCCTTCGCCCAGCTCGCGAATCGTCCTCCCCCACCGCAGTGGCTCACTGCGGCAGAAGCTGCAGACAACATGACCTTTGTCAAAGCGGTGCAGCATTCCGGCAAGCTGCTCAAGGCCGTGCTGCTTGCCGTCAGCGATGCTGACATGGACATCCTGCTCGATGGCAAACGTATCGCGACTGTTGCGGCCTCCACGACTGCCACCGGCACCGATCTGACGCCTTATCTCGGCCAAGGTTCCTGTGTTCTCGGTCTGCGCGTGCCTGCAAAAGCACGCCTCGCCGCGCTGCTCGAACTCAACGGCGATCTCGCCGCCGTGAAGTGGCTCGCGACGGATAAATCGTGGCAGCTCGCAGGTTCGACGAAGAAACCGCAACTGCTCGGCTCCACCGACGCCGATCCGGCCACCAATCCCTTCGATTTAAAGAAAACCTTCGATGCCTACAACTCCTGGCAGCTCGCGAAGCCCGGCGCGCAAAACCAAGCCACCGATCCGGCCACGCTCACGCTACTGCCCGGCTTCAAAGCCGAGTTGATCCGCTCCGCGCAGCCCGGCGAGGACTCGTGGGTCTCGATGGCCTTCGATCCGCAGGGCCGCGTCACGCTTGGCAAAGAGAAAAAAGGCCTGCTGCGCCTCACGCTCAGCGGCAGCGGCGAGCAGAAGGTGGCAGCCATCGACGACGAACTGCTCGAATGCCGTGGCCTGCTCTACGCCCACGGCTCACTCTTCGCGAACGCCAACGTCTCGAAAACGCTGTTTCGCCTCACCGACAAGGATGGCGATGGTGTCTTTGAAGAACGCCAGGCACTCGTCCGCACCGAAGGCGGCAATGGTCATGGCCGCAATCACCTCAAACTCGGCCCCGATGGCGACATCTATGTTTCGCATGGCAACAACGTGCTCATCCCAACGAACCTCGATCCCGCTTCGCCGCTCAAAAACTACGCCAATGATCAACTCATTCCGAATCCTTGGGACGGCAGCATGTTCGACGGCAATGTGGAGCTTCCCGCCGGTCATATCCTGCGCGTGAAGCCCGACGGCAGTAAAGTCACGTTGATCGCCGGCGGCCTGCGCAATCCGCTCGACATCGCCTTCAACTCTCGCGGTGATCTGTTCACTTTCGATGCCGACATGGAACGCGATGTCGGCACGCCATGGTACATGCCCACGCGCGTGCTGCACGTCGTCCCCGGCGCTGATTTCGGCTGGCGCAGAGGCACCGGCCGTTATCCCGCGTGGTATGCGGACACGCTGCCCAGCGTGATCGACATCGGCCTGTCATCGCCCACCGGCATTTACTTCGGCTACGGCACGGAGTTCCCGCAGAAGTATCAAGACGCGCTGTACATCCTCGATTGGAGTTACGGGCGCATCATTGCGGTGCATCTGAAGCAGAACGGTTCTAGCTACACGGCCGAACAGGAGACGTTCATCGCAGGCAGACCGCTGAATGTCACCGACGGCTGCATCGGACCAGATGGCGCGATGTGGTTTACGACAGGAGGGCGTGGCACGCAGAGCGGTCTGTACCGCGTGACATATCAGCCCCTCACCCCAACTCTCTCCCCGAAGACTACGAATAAGCTGGCCACATCCTCGACGGGGCGAGGGAGTCCGGATGCCCCCTCGCCCCGCCCAGCGAATGAAAAGCAAAACGATTCACTTCGGGGAGAGGACCGGGGTGAGGGGCCAAGCAAACGCTTCGAGCAACACACAGAGCGCATGGCCCTGGAAAACCGTCCCACTGCCGAATGGCGTGAAGCAGCCCTGCAATCCGGCCAGATGCATGAATTGCTCACACTCGCGCGCTCCGGCGAAAAAACCGATCTAGAGCCAATTCTCGACGCGGTGATGAAAAACACATCCAAACCAACCCTCAACGCACTTCGCGTCATCGCCGTGGCCATCGCACGGCATGGCGACCCGGCGAACCAGGACCAGCTAGAGCCATGGGCGGTGTATCCCACCGACGAAACCTTCCTCAACCGCGAACTCTGCCGTCTGCTAGTCTATTTGAAGTCACCGACGGTCATCGAGAAAACGCTGCCGCTGCTCAAGGTGGCCACGACTTCGGAAGACCTGCTGTTTTATCCGTTCATGCTCCGCTATCTCAAAGACGGCTGGTCGCTGGAGCAACGACGGGTCGTGTTTGAAGCTCTGAACCGCGCGGAGAAAATGAACGGCGCGTCCACCTTCTTCAAAGCGATCAGCGACACGCGCAGCGAACTGGCGGCAGCCTTGAAGCCAGAGGAGGCGATGCAGCTCGCCGCGCTGATCAATCCGCCGAAGCCAGCAGCGCTCTCGCCGCATGCGCTGCCGGGGCATTCGTTCAAAAACTGGACACTGGAAGACCTCACGCCGCTGCTGGCGAAGATGGACGCGAAGTCACGCAGCCGCGACAGCGGACGGGACGCGCTGATTCGCACGCAGTGCGTGTTCTGCCATCGCGTCAGCAACGATCCAACGCTCCCCGCCGGACTCGCGGGGCCGGATCTGGTGCAGGTGTCGGCGCGTTTCAATCGCCGCGACCTGCTGGACCACATCTTGAACCCCGCGAAGTTCATTGATGAAAAATTCCGCTTCGTGACCGTGAAAACCAGCGATGGTAAAACCATCACCGGCAGCCTGGAAAGCGAGGACGACGAGCGCCTCGTGCTAAAGCCAAATCCGCTCGCTCCCGAGACGAGCGAGATCGGCAAAGCGATGATCCAGGAGCGCACGATCTCCGAAATCTCGCCGATGCCCGCCGGTTTGCTCAACACGCTCAAGGCCGAGCAGATTCTCGATCTACTGGCATGGTTTGAGACGATGCAGTGAGCGCGTTTGACAATTCGTGCCGTGCTTCCCATACTCGTCCGCCATGACCTCCCGGCCCCATTCACCGCTGCTGCCGCGCCTTGCGCGACTGTTGGTCGTGGGGATTATCTGTCTCTCGCTAGGATTTCATTGGGCGCTGCTGCAAGGGATCGCGTGGACGGGGATGCTGATCTCCTTCGCTGGCGAAGGCACGGTGATCGAGGCGGTGCAGAAGACCTTCGACGGGCAGCATGGCTGCGCACTATGCCACAAGGTGAAGGAAGGCCGTGATGCCAGTCCCAACCTGCCGCAGCAGGCGGGTGAGACCCTGAAGAAGCTGGACGCGGTGCTGGTGAGCTTCACCAAGCTGATCATGCCCGCCGGCGAGACCATTTCCTTCGCGCTGGTGCGCGAGGTGATGATGCAGAGGAACGAACTGCCGGAGACGCCACCGCCACGACGCGGGCTGGCCTAAATCCGCTGACCGACCGTGCAGGCCGGTGATCTGACCTGTGCAGGGCTGCCAAGCCCTGCCGCCAAAACATAGCGCATGCTGCTGTTCGAGTGGCTGCCTCTTTTTTCCCATCATTTTCCATGAAACCTGTTTCTCGTTTCCTTTTTCTCTCTTTCACCAGCGCGGCGCTCGCGCAAACCACGCAACCGACGACCGAACTCAAAGAAGTCATCATCACGGCGGCCAAAGACTCGCCCTCGCTCACCGTTCCCAGCCTGCAAACTAGGCAGGAGCAGATCGCCAAAACCATTCCCGGCGGTGCGGGTGTGGTGGATGCAGAGGACTACAAACGCGGACGCGCCAGCACGTTGAAGGACGCGCTGGATTTTGCCGCCGGTGTGTCCATTCAATCGCGCTTCGGCGCTGAGGAGTCGCGTATTTCCATTCGTGGCTCGGGCGTTCAGCGCACCTTCCATGGTCGCGGCATCTGGCTGATGCAGGACGGCATGCCGCTGAACCTCGCCGACGGCGGTTTTGACATGCAGGCGGTGGAGCCGATGACCGCGAACTACATCGAGGTCTATCGCGGGGCGAACGCGCTGCAATACGGCGCCGCCACGCTGGGTGGGGCGATCAATTTCATCTCGAACACGGGTCAGGCCGCCAATCCGGTGCAGGGGCGCTTTGAGGTCGGCAGCTTCAACACCCGGCGGGCGCAGCTCAGCTCCGGCTTTGTCGAAGGCAACACGGATGTCTATGCCAGCATCACCGCTGCGCATTCGGACGGCTTCCGTGACTGGAGCGAGCAGGAAAGCCTGCGCATCTTTGCCAACATCGGCACGCGGCTCAGCCCGAACCTGGAAAACCGCTTCTATCTCACCTATGTGGACAGCCATTCGCAACTGCCGGGCAGTCTGACCAAGGCACAGATGGAGGCCAACCCGCAGCAGGCGAATGCGGCCAATGTGGCGGGCAGGCAGCGCCGTGATTACCAGCTCCTGCGTCTGGCGGACAAGCTGACCTATTCGGATGGCGACAATACGCTGACCTTGTCCACGTTCTGGTCGTGGAAAGACCTGGATCATCCCATTTTTCAGGTGATCGACCAGGTCAGCAACGATCTCGGCTTTGATCTACGTTACGACGGCAGCGGCAAGCTATTCGGGCTGCGCAATGACCTGACCGTGGGTGCCGGTTTCATGTATGGCGTGACGGAGGATCAGCGCTTTCAAAACATCGGCGGACAGCGCGGGGCCAAGGTTGCGGACTACAAGCTGCAGGCCACGAATTTGAATTTCTATCTCCAGGATCAGGTACATTTGACCGACAAACTCTCCTTCATCGCCGGTGCCCAGGTATCCTACATCACGCGTGATTTGAATGAGGAAACGCTGATTGGCGGCGCGGGTGCCTTCCTGCCCAATCTCGCCGACAACAGCGACCGCCTGGAGGCATGGGGTTTCAGCCCGAAGCTGGGTCTGCTGTATGAGGTCGCTCCTAAAACGCAGGTGTACTTCAATGCCAGCCGCAGCTTTGAGCCGCCGACGTTTGGCGAAGCCACGCCCGTTGGCACGGCGGGCATTCTGCCGCTGAAACCACAAACAGCGACGACGCTGGAGCTTGGCACCCGTGGTCAGCGTGATCGTGTGGCCTGGGACTTCAGCTACTACTATGCGTGGGTGGAGCGTGAATTGTTGGCGCTGGGAGTGCCCGGCGTCGGCGCGACGACCACCACGAACGCTGGCAGCACGATTCATCAGGGCATCGAGTTCGCGCTGAACGCCGACCTGCTGCGCAATCTCACCACCGCGTCCACGGAGCATTATGACCGCCTCATGCTGCGCCAGAATTTCCTCTGGAATAATTTTCACTTCAACAAAAGCGGCACGTTTGGCGACCGACTGATGCCGGGTGTGGCACCGTTCTACTACCGCGCTGAGTTGCTCTATGAACACCCCTGTGGCTTCTACTGCGGTCCGAACATCGAATGGTCGCCGCAACGTTTCGCCGCCGATCTAGCACGCACCACGTTCGCCGATCCCTATGCTCTGCTGGGCCTCAAATTTGGCTACCGCACGAAGAAAGGCCTGTCCTTCTTCGTCGAGGCCCGCAATCTCACCGACGAGACCTACAGCCCGACGACAAACGTGGTGCAGAACGCCCCCGCTCCTGGTGCCACCGCCGTTTTCCTTCCTGGCGACGGCCGCGCCTTCTACGGCGGCGTCGAATTCAAGTGGTAAGCGCTCTTTCCCTCTCACCTCTGACTTCTCATCACTCACGCTCTCATGTCCCCTCGTCTCATTCGCAAACTCCACCGCTGGCTCGGTCTGCTATTCAGTCTCTCCGTGCTGATGGCCTCCGGCAGCGGTGTGCTGCACAACGTCATGACGCGCACGCAGGCACCACCGCCGCAGGCGAAACCTTCCGGCGGCGGCATGGATGTAAACGCGATCAAACTCAGCGTCGCGGAAGCGGTGGCGAAGCTGCCGGAAGAGAAGCCGGAGGTGCAGGCGGTGAATCTGCGCGGCATCGGCGGGAAGCCATGGTACCAAATTTACACCAAAACGTCCCGCGCACCGCAGTACGTCAGCGCCGTGGATGGCGTGGCCGATCCAGCACAAGACGAGGCCTATGCCGCCGAGATCGCGAAAAACTTCCTCGCTGGAGCCGAGGTGAAGAAGACGGACTTCCTCACCGCCTTCAACAGCGAATACATCAACATCTTCCGCATCCTGCCGGTGCATCGGTTTGATGTGGGAGATGCGCTGGAGACGCGGGTCTATGTCTCGACCACCACCGGCAGCGTGACGCGCCACACCGACAAATCGCGGCAGTTTGAGGCCAATATTTTCACCAACATCCACAAGCTCGGTTTCATTCCGGGCAAGGACCTGCGCGACCTCGTGCTGACCGTGCTCACCTTCGGCACCTTCCTCGTCGCCTGCCTCGGCATCGCCCTGTTCTTTGCCACCGGCGCAAAGAAACGCTGAAACACAGCGGCAGTGTTGTACGATAGAGCATCATGATCCGCTCTCTCCTCACTGCCACCGTTCTTGTCGTTTCCACTGCGGTGCTACATGCGCAGGCACCGCAGGCGGAGCTGGTCTCCGTCGAGAAAATCTGGGACCAGGCCGCGCACAACGGCTTCACCGACATCACGCGGTTTCAGAACCTGTTTTACTGCTGTTTCCGCGAGGCCGCGTCCGCCACTACGGGGGAAGGCGTGATCCGCATCCTGCTGTCCTCCAGCGGCAAGAACTGGATCGACCACACCGTGATCAGCGAGACCGGCACCGATCTGCGTGACCCCAAACTCATCGTCACGCCGGATGGCAAACGCTTGTACCTCCTCTGCGGCGGCATTTCCGCCACTCAGGGCCGCCAGCCGCGCTATGCGACGACGATGGACGGCAAGGTGTGGACGCCGATGCAGAAACTCCTGGCGAAGGGCGACTGGCTCTGGCGTGTCAGTGTCAATCCGGCGGACAACCGCTTCTATGGCGCGAGTTACAACATCCACCCGAACTCAGGCGGCCCCGCGCCCGAGAAGGAATGGTCTTTGAAGACCTATGCGAGTGAAAACGGCTCCGTCTGGCAGTTGTCCTCCATCATGAATGTGCCGGGCCAGCCGGGGGAAACGACGCTGCGTTTTCTGAAGGACGGCAGCGCCCTCGCCTTGGTCAGCCAACAGGGCGGGGACCGCAAAGGCGTGATCGGCACAGCGAAGGCACCGTTTCGTGAGTGGACCTGGACACCGGCTGGTGTGCCGCTCGGCGGACCGAATTTCATCGAGCTGCCGGATGGCAAACTCATCGCCTGCTCACGCGGTTTTGGTGCCACGCCCGGCGCACACATGGTGCTGTTCACGATGACGTCCAGCGGACTCACGCCCATCCTCGAACTGCCCAGCGGCGGCGATTGCAGCTACCCCGGCCTCTACTGGCACGATGACCTCCTGCATGTGACCTATTACTCCAGTCACGAAGGCAAAGCAGCCATCTACTACGCCCAGGTGCGGATCAAATAGACGCGGAACTCGAATGGCGGCTTATTCCGCGCTCAATTGAGTGAGCTGACCGCCGATATGGTTGAGCTGACAGGCGGCCTGGGCGGTTCCCTGGTTGGCGATGAGGGCCTGCTTGGCGACGTGGTCGATGTGCTTCATGGCATCATTGATTTGCGTCATGCCGCTGGCTTTCTGCTGGGCGGAGAGGACGGTCTGTGCCGAGGTCTCCGCCACTTCCGCGAGGGCGTGGGCGAGCTTGTTGATGGCCTGGCTGCTCTGGTCGCCCACGACGATGGCACCGGACACGCCGCTGGTGACTCCTTCCATGGACACGACGGCGGTGCTGGTGGCCTGGAGGATTTGGCTGAGGATCTGCCGGACCTGTGCCGTGCCCTGGCGGGACTGCTCTGCCAGCGCCTTGATCTCACCAGCGATGACGGTGAACTCCTCGCCACCCTCTCCCGCTTTGGCCGCCTCGATCGCGGCATTCACGGCGAGCAGGTGCGACTGGCGGGTGATGTCGTCCACGGTGGCGATGATGTCGGCGATGGCCTTGGTCTGCTGAACCAGCGTCATCATGTTCTGCCCGGTCTGCTCCACCCGCAGCTTGACGCCATTCAACGCGGCCACCGAGTCGTCCACGGCCCTGCGCCCGGCGTTGCTGATGTCCAGGGTGCGCTGCACGGTCTGGCCGACACCCGTGGCACGTTTGGCCGCCTCCCGGGCGGTGTGGGTGATCTCTTCCACCGTGGTCACGATCCGGGCCACGGCCTCAGCCTGCTTCTCGGCCCCGGAGGTCTGCTCCTTGGTGCTGGCCAGTAATTGGGCGCTGGTGCTGCCAAGCTGGCCGACCGCCGCACGTGTGCTCTGGAGAATGGTGTCCAGGCGTGCCCGTGACTGGATTTCTGTCTGCAAAGTAGTGCGCAGCGTGCCGACCATGCGCCAAAAATTGCGCGCAAGCTGGCCCACCTCACCGCCGCCATTCAAAACCGGTGCCAGCGCTGCCTCCGCCTGAGTGTCATCCACCTGATCGGTGATGCGTGAGGCCGTGGTGGTGAGGATGTGGATGGGTCCGGTGATCGAACGTACGATCCAGAAGGCGGTGCCGCCGATGAGCAGCGAGGTCAGCAGCGTCACGAGGAGCGAAGTGCCAACGACCTGCTCAAGCTGAGCATCTGCCTCGCGATACACGGCCTGGGCCGTGCTGATTTTCGTCATTTGCCAGTCTTCCAGCCGAGCGGTCACGAGGTCAAACTGCCGCGCGGCAGTGTCGATCGCGTTGATGAAGGCTTCCTCCCGGTAACCCTGGAGGGCGCGGTCAATCGTGTATGCCTGGATCTTTTTGTGCTCCGCCCAAGCCGCCTGCAACTGATCGAACGCCGCACGTTCCTGCGCCGGCATGTGCGCGACGGGCCACTGTTGAAAAGTCTCGTCGAGCCGGTGGCTTTCCGCCACCTGCGCCGCGTTCAGCTTCTCCCGCAGCGCACGGTCTGGTGCCATGACGATGGAGAGAGTCAGCTCGCGCACGCGATGCAGCGGATCGCTGATTTCATTGGCGCTGCGTTGAAATTCTTGTGCGGTGAAGTTCACCTCCTTCACCCAGGCAAAGGTCGAACGGGTGTTGTGGATGCCGTAGAGGCCCATACCGACAAAGCTAACGATGGCGATGGCCACGAGGCTCAACAGCTTGCGAGAAATGTTCCAGTTTTTCATTGGCACAAAGGTTGGGAAGAATGATACGCACAGGTCAGTGCAAACGGGTCTGTTGCACGGGTTGCTTGAGCGCTGCGGGATACGGCCCCTGACGGACGGACCAATGCTGGTCGGTGACCTGCAGCTTCCACAAGGGCAGGCAGGCCATCGGGTAAGGCCGGATGACGACCTCCTTGTTCACGGCATAGACATTGTGCGGCGCAGGCACGGCCAACAGATAAGCATTCTCATGGGCACGCCGCATGATCTTGTCGCAGACTGGGACGAAGGTCGGCTCTGTCACCGCAGTACGAAACATCTCCTCGATGTAGCCGTCCATGGTCGCGTCTGGAAAGACCGTGCTCCAGACATCATGCGTGCGGAAAACGAAGAAGACTGTGAATGGATGATTGAAATACCAGTCATCGTTGCCCCACACCAGCAGATCCCACGGGGTTTTATTCTGCTTGGCATTAGTGGTCAGCAAGGTGCCGAAAATTTCCGCCTCGCTCGGCGCGACTTCGATGTTCAGCGTCACTCCAACTTTCTTGAGCTGTGATTCGATCCCACGCCAGAGCGGGAGAAACCGGTCCTGCGTGAACACGCGCAGCACCAGCCCATCGAGAATCACCCGCAACCGCTGCTGATTGGCGGGTAAATAGGGATCGTCGATCTCCGAATATGGCCGCAGCGTGCGTGAGACTTCGCGCACACCCGGGAAGTTCGGCGACACGCCGACGGCTGCAGGCTCGCCTTCACCTTCATAGACAAAGTGCAGCAGGTTCCCCTGGTGCAGGGCCTGGTTCAGCGCCACGCGCACCGCTTTCTCCAAGAGGCGCGGATTCCCGTTCCGCAGGTTGAGGTGAATGGTGATGTTGTTGGTAGAGGGCGAGATCAGCAGCTTGGCATACGGGGACAGCATCGTTGCCACCTTGTCCTCCGGGGAGAGTATCGTCAGGTCGAGCGCCCCTTCCTCATTCAACACCATGTCCCTGGCCTGCGTGCTATCGAGCTGGGTGAAGATCGTGATCTTTTCCACCTTGGGATAGCGCTTGTCCCAGTAGTGCGGATTGGCCACCAGCACCACTTCGCTGGTGTGCCGATCACCCTCCACATAGCCTTCCTTGAGGATGTAGGGACCGAGGCCATAGGGGCCTGGCTCCGCGAGATTCGGGCAGTTGGCTTTCCCGTTCCAGCCGAATTTTTCGAGATAGGGCACGGTGTAAAAATGCATCCAGATCACGTCATTGAGGAAGCTGCCGTATTTTTCCGTGAGGTGAAAGCGCACCTTGTGATCAGCGACTTTTTCAGCGTGATCGAACACCAGGTGGATCTTGCTGTAGAGCATCGGCTTCTGCTTGAAATAAGCCATGTTCAACACCACCGCGTCCGCATTGAACGCACTGCCATCCTGGAACTGCACGCCTTCGCGCAGCGTGAACTCGTAGGTCCGCTCGTCGAGCCGGTGATACGCGGTCGCCATGTCGAACTCCCAGCCCTGCTCATTGTCGGAAGGCCGGAGCAGCCCTGCATTGATCGAATGCGAGGTGTAGAGATACGGCAGGCTCGGAATGAAGACCTTAACGTGCGATCCTTTCACCAACCCCGGCAGCACGCGCTGCGGCGCATCGTCCGGCCTCAGCACCAGCGGCTCGACTGCTGCCAGCGCTCCCCCGGACAATAGCCAAGCCAGAAGGAAGCGGAGTGAAGTCGCGAAGTTCATGGCGGCACAGTGCCCACGCCGTCGGCCCAACTTGCCTCTTCACGCCATGGCTGACGTGATGAATCGTGCCTTCAGTGCAGTGCGTTATGTGCCGCAAGAT
>JBDNIB010000526.1:0-2068 GCA_041688535.1 Prosthecobacter sp. | reverse complement strand
CTTCGACCTCTTTGATGTGACGCATCTGCTCCTAACGCCTTGGTAGTATCAGCTCGTTCAGTGAATGAATGGCCCAGCGACTTTTTGCGGAGGCGTCTAGACAGAGCCGCCGAGCAGCGGTGTCGAGATGCGATACCACACCAGTTCCGCCACAAAGAAGGTGAAACCGCTCATGAAGGCCGCTGCCAGGACAAACGCCGCAGGCGCTTTGGCTGCCACTTGATCCTCAGCCGCCACTTCCGCAGCAGGAGTCGGCTGGCGCGGCTCCTTTTCCTGGAACATGGAGATCATTCCCGCCCCGAGGGCGATGACCAGATTCACCAACACCGCAATGGTGAGCGTCCCCTGGTTCCCCAAGCTCGGCAGCAGCCAGAACGTGCTCAAAGCGGCACCAATCACTGCGCCAGCGATATTGATGCCGTAGAAGAACGCGGTGATTGAGCGACGAGGGTCGTCGTCACGCTGCATAAACTTCATCGCCGCAGGCAGTGTGCCGCCCATCAAAAAGCAGGGTATACCGAGCACTAGGGCGGTCATGAGCAGTTGCAGACAGGTCGCCGTGCCGAGGCCCATGCCAGCGGTGCCGCCGGTCTTTAAATAGAGCGAACGGGCCAGTCCCAGCAGCAGAGGCGAGGCCAGCGCCGCGAGAGCAATGCCGACCTCCAGCCGCGCATAGAACCGGAACGGACGGCCCACGCGCTCGACCCAAGAGCCGAACAGCTTGCCACCGAAACCCAAGCCGCCCATGAACACCGCCATCACCGCCGCCGCCGCCGGTGCCGCACCGCCAAAGACCAGTCGGAACTCCCGCAGCCAGACGGTTTGGTAAACCAGCGAACAGAAGCCGGAGAGGAGGAGAATCAACGCCAGAGTGAACTGGGTGAGCTGGGCGCGGGAGGGGGTGGAGACGGCGGTTGTGTTCATGAAACTAGATAATTAACATTAATTATATGTAATTACCATAAATTTACAAATGAATACGTAGGGTTTGAGCAATTATTCCAGTGCGTTGAGGCACAATGACCTCCTCGGTCACAAGCATCCAAAGCGGATGGAGGCGCCCGCGCTCCGCTGGCTCTCAACCGAGCTCTGAAACCGCACGCGGTGTCAGGTCGGCGGTGCCTTTGGGGAACATGCGACCACGGGCGGTGAGAATTTCCGGCTCGTCAGGAGTGATGAGCACCACATGCTCGAAGTGCGCAGAAGGTTTGCGATAGGTAGTCACGACGGTCCATTTGTCGGCCAGGGTGCGGGTCTTGTCTGTACCCATGTTGATCATGGGCTCGATGGCAAGGGTCATGCCGGCCTTGAGGCGTGGGCGGTCGCCTTTTTTGCCGTAATTGGGCACCTGCGGCTCCTCGTGGAGCTTTCTGCCGACGCCATGGCCGACGAACTCGCGCACGACGGTGTAGCCGTACTGATTGACGTGATGCTCGACACTGTGGCAGAGATCGCCCAGCATCCAGCCGTCACGGGCGTATTTGACAGCGTTGAGCAGAGACTCCTCCGTAGCGGCAAGGAGATGCATGGTCTCCTTGGCGACATTGCCGACTGGGACGGTGAGGGCATTGTCACCCACCCAACCGTCGTAATAAACGCCGACGTCGATTTTGACCACGTCACCGTCCTGGATGATGCGCGGACCGCCGATGCCATGAACGACTTCCTCGTTGATGGAAATGCAGATGTTTCCGGGGAACTGGCGGTAGCCCAGGAAGGCGCTGGTGGCACCGCGTGCCTTCATTTCAGCGGCGGCAAAGCGGTCAATCTGCGCAGTAGTGGCACCAATATGAACTTCAGCAGCGGTTTTGAGCAGGACATCACGCGCCACCTGGCAGGCTTTGCGGATCGACTGCTGCTGCGCGCCGTGGCGGATGGGGATGTTCCCCGATTTGACGAGTGCCATGACGCGCTGGAAGAAACTCACTGAAGGGTCAATTTGTACACGACGCCGATCAATACGATGACGGCGAGACCGACCCACAACCAAACGATGGTGGTGGAATCCATGACGTGGGAACCCTGCTGGAGGCGGGCCACACGGACACGGATGCGGCCCTTCTTGAGG
>JBDNIB010000525.1:0-3755 GCA_041688535.1 Prosthecobacter sp. | reverse complement strand
ACACCTACCGCTGGGATTTCGAGCGCATGGTCGCCCTCGCCGCGCCGCGTCCGCTGCTCATCGTGAACACGGACAAAGATCCCATCTTCCCCATCGACGGCGTCTTCCGCATCTACCAGAACGTGCGGCGGCTTTACACCCTGCTCGGCGCTGAGAACAAGCTCGGCCTACAAGTCGCCGAAGGCCCGCACAAAGATCTGCAGCCGCTAAACATGGGCGCGTTCCATTGGTTCGAGCGCCATCTCAAAGGCGCCGACCCCATGCAGGTGATCGACGCAGGTGCCAAAAAAAGCATCGAACCCACCACGCTGCGCGTCTTCACCGAACTGCCCAAAGATGAACTCAATACCAAGATCGACGAAACCTTCGTCTCCATGGCCAAAGCACCCGCTCCAGCCACGAACACAGCCGATTGGGAAAAGCAGAACGACGCCTGGATGACCGCCTTGAAGGAAAAAGTCTTCGCTGGCTGGCCGCAGGAGATCGCCTCCGTCAATCCGCAGAAGGAAAGCACCGCCGAGCGCGATGGCCTGCGCATGACCGCCTATGATTTCGAGAGCCAGTCCCCCTACCGCCTGCGCCTCCACATCGTGCATCGCGCCGGACTGCGGCCAGAGGATTTGGAACTCATCGCCCTCAACGTGCTCGATGAACCCGGCTGGGACGCATTCTGCGCCACCTACAACTCACGCTTTGCCAAGCTCATCGAAACCTTCCCTGGCATTCCGCATGACGAACCCGCCTTCGAGCAGGAGAAAAAGATGTTGGAAAACTTCAAATGGGGCATGGCCTACCTCTGCCCGCGTGGCGTCGGTGCCACCGCCTGGACCGGCAGTCCGAAGGCACAAACCCAGCGCCTGCGCCGCTTCTACCTCCTGGGCCAGACCCTCGATGGCATGCGCGTCTGGGACATCCGCCGCAGCCTGCAAACCCTCCGCGCCATCCCCGGCTTCGGCGAAACCCCGCTCTGGCTTCAGGCCCATCGGGACATGGCCGTGGATGCCCTCTACGCCTCCCTCTTTGAAGACAACATCAAACGCCTCGACCTCCACGACCTGCCCCTCACCCACAACGGCACCGTCGCGGGCGATCCCCAAGCCGTCGCCCCCGCCCTGCTGAACGTCCTCCAACACCTCGACCTCCCCCAAGCCGCCGCCATGGCCGCCATGCGCAGCCGCGTAGTGATCTACTCCGCCAACAAAGCCGCCTGGGACTACCCCACCACCCTCACCAAGAACCTCGGCAAGGAGACGCAGTTTCAAATTCGAGAGCCGGTGACGGCGGAGGAAAAGTGACACACCGAATCATAATCCTCGGCTAAAGCTTCAGAATCAATCCAGCGCCAGACGCGCGTCCAGTCGCTCCCGCACCATGGAGCGCCACGCCGCGCGATTTTTGAGAAAATCGTCGGTGTAGTGCCGCGCCGGATTCAGGTTGATCTCCCGAAGTTCTTTTTTGCGGTGAATCTTCAACCAAGGTGGCAATGCCGAGAGGCGGAAGGCCAGACTGTCTGCCTCAACCACCACCACGGGGACTCCCAGTCCCACACAGGGCATGGCCACATGCAGCCGATTCGTGATGACAAGGGACGCCGAGCGCAGGATTCGTAGCCGCCGCTTCAGCGCCGCGAATCGTGTCTCCGCACTCCGATAATCTCCGGGACGCACTCGATTGGTCAGACACAAAAACGACCGGTCGGAAACGCCAAAGGGCGGCAAGTCTTTGGGATTCACATCGACCAACACAATCGGACCATCAGGATCGTAGGCAGCCACCGGCTTGCCTGGGCAGTCGAAGTCCCGTTCCAGCAGGCAGCTTGGACAAGAGGCAAAATAATGCTCCAGTCCGCGATTTTTACACCATTTGACCGTATGCAGGTCCCGACACCCCACCGGTCCGCTAGCGCGAAAATGCGCGAGGGTTTCCTCTGTGCTGGGGAGGTTTGACGCGCAAAGTGCCACATAGCGAGTTCGGATGTTGGAAGGCGGCGGAAAGGCGAGTTTCCCCGAACGACTGGCGCACAGGAAAAAGCCATTGGCCACGAGATCGACCGCCCCCGCATCCGCGTAATCGGCAAACTGATCGCGGTCGATCCATAGCTCCGGCTTTCCGAGCAAATGCGGTTGAGACAACGACAACGACTGCACATCGTCGCCGATGTTTCCCGTGCGATAAGTCAGGAGGGCGGTTTTTCTTGGCGTTTTCATGGTCGGGTGAGTAGTAATCAATTGTCGTTTGTCGTCCGCTGAGACCGGCAAGAACCAAGTGTCATCTTCGTCCTGCTCCAGGCGACGACCCTGGCTTGCCGCAAATCGCTGCGCCTCGTCACGCGCCCCGGCTCCGCCCAGCCAGCCGCCCGGTTTGAGCTTGGGCCGCCACCGTTGGAGGGTTGTTTCCATGGATTCGCCTTCTTGAGGTGAATCGATGAACACCACCTCCAGGCTCTTGTCGGGAACCGCATCTGATGCCGCCACCGGATGAGTGGTCAAAATCACTCTCCGCTCCGCCGCAAACGCCGTCACCCCAGCCACACGATCTCTGTCTTTCAGGCTCGCCACAAGGGTCACATGCAGCCGTGGTGCATGGGCAAGCCATTCGCTCGACAGCGTGCCATTCCCATCTCCAACGACCACCGCATCCACCCGCTGGCCGAGTGGGAGCCGCTTCAGAATAGCCGTCGCTTTTTTCAGTGCGTGGGGCGATCCGCCTTCAGCATCGGGAAACGCCAGCCGGTCCGACTCACTGCCGCAATGCAGTCCGAAGGGCCACACCCCATCCGGCATTTTCATCCACCGTTGGTACAATGTCGGCAGTTCCGCATCGCTCGCCCGGACCAATTCCAGCCGCACTTCCTTCTTGTGAGCACCTTGAAACCAGTGATTCGGGGACAGATGAAACAAATCGGGCCGCTCCATTCCCGCCATGGTGAACAGGGCCGGTCCCGCGTTGTAATATTTCGACCATTGCCATCCCGACCTCGGCTCCACGAAAAAGGGATTACCCAGTTCAAAGGTGTGCGCCTCCAGCCGCCGGATCAGTTCCGCCACCGCCGGTCCTCCGGCCGCTTCTGCGAATAGCGCGTTGTTCGACCAGCCTTTTCCCGTACCCAAGGCCAAATACCGATAGTGCCGCAACTCGTCGAAGGAACGAAACGCCCACAGATCCGTGTCGAGGTAGAAGCCGCCCAGTCGGTGAATCAACCACAGCCGCACCCAGTCCGAGCGGCCCGCGTGGCTTTTCAGGGAATGCAGGTGGCGCTGCCAGCGCTCCGGCAAATCCAGCGGCACCGACTGATGCACCACAAGCTCCCAGTGCGGATGCAGCCGCCGGAACCGCCCGACAAACTCCACCACAAACCGGGGCAGCCGCCCGCCCAACCAGACGAAATGAGCAATGGCGGGAATCTGGAGAGATTCTTCCCAGAACGGATTGTGCGGGGCCGGTTGTGTAGGTGCGGCAGCATTCATGACATTCTTATGGGCACGCCATCTATCAGTTATCGGCGCAGCCTGCCTTGGCAGGGGGCGCGTCAGTTCTGCTCGCCCCGGTTGCGTTCTTCTGCTGTTTGATGGCTGCCATCGCCGCTGCCGCCTGTGGCGCATCAAGATACTTCACCACGCCTCCGGCAAAGTACAGCTCAATGGCCCGGATCACATCGGCCACCGTGACCATATCCAGGCATTGGGGCAGGTAATCGGTCAGCACTCGACCCGCTGCCTCTGGCAGGGCATGCGGCGGCAGGGGTTCGTTGGGTT
>JBDNIB010000524.1:0-3847 GCA_041688535.1 Prosthecobacter sp. | reverse complement strand
CATTGAACGCGGCGATCACATAGTCGCGATAACGCCACGCATGATAAAAGATCACATTGCGATCGCGGCCATTGCTGTCCGCATAACGCGCCGCATCCAGCCAGTGCCGACCCCAGCGCTCGCCGAAGTACTTTGAGGCCAGCAGGTGATCCACCACCGCCTCCAACCGCTGCGGATCAAACGCCGCCACTTCTTCCGGCGTGGGCGGCAGGCCGATGAGATCGAGATACAACCGGCGCAGCAGCACACTCGCCGCCGCATCGCCATTCGGCGGCAAGCCCTGCGTTTGCAGCTTCGATCGCACCAGATGATCGATGCCACCTTGAGCAGGCAGCACCGGCTTTCTCAGTGACCACAGCTTCCGGCCTTCCTCCAGGCTCATGCCGCGCTTCTTCACCACCGGAGCCGCACCATCGCGCGGGTCCACCGCCCCATCAGCGATCCATTGCGCAAAATCCGCGATCACCGCCGCCGACAGCTTCGCGCCCTCGACCGGCATGTGCAGTTCCTTGCTCTCATGCCGGATCGCCCGCAGCAGCAGACTTTGCGCCGGCTTGCCCGCCACGATGGCCGACCCCGTATCGCCGCCCTGCAAGACGCCAGCCCGTGTGTCGAGAAACAAACTCGCCTTCAATTCCCCTGCCGCCTGCGCCGCTGTCGAATGGCACTTCAGGCAGCGGCTCTCCAGCACCGGACGAATCTTCGCTTCAAAGAACGCCAGCTTTGCCGCATCGGCCTCCGCTGCGGCGACACTCAGGCGAGCCGCGATGAATGCGGCGGCTAGAATTGCTGGTAGGAATGCCCGCATGGTGAGGATCAAACTACGAGAAGCACTGTGGGCGTCTTTCCGTTGTGCCTGCCAGTTCATCAGCGAAGGCGCAGGCTGACATGCCCCAGTTTCATCAACCAGCGCAACAAGGGCCGGTTCACGGTGTTAAGCCGATGTTCCGAACCCATCGCCTATCTCTTATGAACACACCCACTCACCTCAATCGCCGGGCGTTTGTCGCCGCCACGGTTCAATCCACGGCTGCGCTGGCCCTGACCTCCTGGTCTGCGGCGGCTTCAACTTCCGGTGTCATTCGGCTGCCAGTTTCACAGGCTCGTGCCATCGCCATCAATGAGGCTGGCACCATCGCCATCGCAGCGGATCGGAAGATTTTATTCTGCAATCTCGCAGGCAAACAACAACGTGCCATGAACACGGAACGGCCCGTGCGGGCGCTGTGTCATGATGGAGCAGGCCGGTTGTGGCTGACGATGAGCGATCAAGTGGCGCGGCTATCGGATGCGGGCGAAATCGAACCCCTCGGCAGCGGCCTTGGACGTGAATGCGCGCTCACAGGCATCGCGGTGGCGGATGACGGGCGCAGTTTCGCGGCGGACAGCGCCCAGCGCGTGATCTGGCGGCTGGATGCAGCGGGTAAGGTGCTCGGGCAGATCAAAGTCGGTGAGCAGGGCTTCGCGGTGCCGCGTGCATTCTTCCCCATCGCGTGGCAGGACGGCCAACTCGTCGTGGCGGAGCCGGGGCGGCATCAAATTCTACGCTTCACGGCTGATGGCGAAAAAATCTCTCATTGGGGCCAGCGTTCACGCGACGAGGCCGGTTTCGCGGGCTGCTGCAATCCGGTGAGCTTCGCGACTCTCGCAGATGGCTCGGTCGTGACCGCGGAGCGCGGCCAGGTGCGGGTGAAACGCTTCGATGCGGCGGGAAAACTCGTCGCGCAGCTCGCCGGACCGGATGCTTTCCCGCAACCATCTGCAACCGAAGACGCCAGTGATTTATTCGGTTGTGATGGTGGCCTGCTCAATGTCGCGGCCTCGAAAAACGGCCGCATTGTCGTGCTGGACCGCAGTGCAGGTGAAGTGCGGGTGCTGGCTTGAACCTGTTTCGTGCGTTACCCATGAAACACTCATTCCAACTCCTGTTCGTGCTCGGTGCGACGATGTCCGCCCATGCGGCGAAGCTTGATGAGCCGACGCATGTCGAAGGTGCGCCGATCAAATTCGACATCGGTGGCGCGGACGGCCACCTGAAGACCATCGCCATGGATAACAAGGGCAATCTGCTCGTCGGCGTATCCTACCTTTCCGCCAAACCGGGAGCAGTGAAGGCAGAGGCACCGAAGGTCGGCCTGATCGAACGTCTGCGCACCGCCACGCGAGCGAACGATGCCAAAGCCTGGGACAAAGCGCTCAACGAGGCGAGCATGGAGGAAATTCAAGCGGCGATGATGACTGCCGACCGCGATACTCGCACCGGTTTAATGGAAGCGCTGCCGGAAGACAAACGCGAACTGGTGCGCCAGGGCATGAAGAAGGGCGGTGGCAGCGTGCGCGCCGACACCAATGCGCGTGGTGGATTGAATCCTGCGCTGAGCCCGCCGGAGAACAGTCCTGAGTTCGCGCTGAAGGTGCTCAGTCAGGACGGCAAGGTGCTAGCCACTTGGCCGATGCTCGACGGCCTGGAGCCGAAGATGATCCACGGTTGCGATGACGGCTTGGTCTATGTGGCCGGTGGCGGCAAGCTCGCGGCCTTCAATGCAGAAGGCAAACTGCTCAATACGATCGATACCGACGCGGTGTGCGGCAAGCAGGCCGTGGCGGCGGGGATTTACGTCACGCAGACGCACGTCTTCCTCGCCCTCGGCTTTGGCAACAGCACCCGCGCCACCGAGGACGTGTACCGCTTCAAACGTGATCTCACGGAGCCGAAAATGATCATCGAGCGCCTCTACGGCTGCTGTAGCCACATCGACATCGAGGTGACGGCCAAGGAGATCATCATCGGCGAGAATTCGCGGCATCGTGTGAACCGCTACGACCTCGATGGCAAACAAATTGGCACCTGGGGCCAGCGTGACCGTGTGAACCTCGAAGGCTTCACCGCCTGCTGCAATCCCTGCAACACCGACATCGGTCCCGACGGCGTCTATTACGCGGCGGAGTCCGGCGTGGGGCGTGTGAAGAAATACACGGCGGATGGCAAGTTCCTCGGCCTCGTCGGCTATGTGGACACCACGAAGTTCGACGGTGGCAGCGCCCTCGCCGCGCAGAGTTGCTACATCCCCATCGAGGTGAATGCTGACGCCAGCCGCATCTTCGTCATGGATGTGCGCACCCACTTCATCCGCGTGCTGGAGAAGAAAAGCTGATCGCATAATGAAGCGATTCCTCTTCGGCTTCTGGCTTACCATCACCGCCGCAGCGGCCCAGGAGCCGTTGCAGATGATCGTGATGGACCCACTCGCCTTGCAGCTTTCCTGCGCCTGCGTGGAAGGCACCGGCCAGCGCCGGTACGATCTGCTCGCCGCGCATTTGGAACAGGCGACCGGCCGCAGCGTGAAGCTCACCTTTGATGAAAGCCTCGTGCTCGCGCTGCAACGCACCGGCGGCAAAGCGGATCTCATCATTGGCAAGGACGCGATGGTGCGCAGCGATGCGGAGAAGGCGACGCTGCCAATCTATCGCCTTGCCTCATTGACCAATGCCCAAGGTCTCACCGGCCTGCGCGGCGTGTTTCTCGTGCCGGTGAAATCGAACATTCAATCCTTCCGCGATCTCGCGGGCAAACGCATCAGCCTCGGCCCGTTGGAAGATGAGGAGGCGCACGCCGCCGCTCAAACCGTTCTCCAAGAGCACAAACTGACCTCGCGCATCACCGTCCACACCGCTGGCAGCATGGATGCCGCCGCGCTGGCAGTGAGCGATGGCGAAAGCGATGCCGCCGTGGTATCCAGCTTTCTTCCAGCGCTATTCGAGGGCTGCGGCAAGCTCGACAAGGGCAGCACGCGCATTTTTGGTGAGACACCCAGCGTGCCGTTTATCCGCATCTTCGCCACCGAGT
>JBDNIB010000523.1:0-2690 GCA_041688535.1 Prosthecobacter sp. | reverse complement strand
CGCGACCGGGGCCGATGTCGATGAGGTTGTCCACGCAGCGCATCACGGCTTCTTCATGCTCCACGACGAGCAGCGTGTTGCCCTTGTCCCGCAGACCCTCCATGACGCCGATGAGGCGGCCGATGTCACGCGGATGCAGGCCGATGCTCGGTTCATCGAGCACGAAGAGTGTGTTCACCAGCGAAGCGCCGAGACAGGTCGTCAAATTGACGCGCTGAAGCTCCCCCCCGCTCAGCGTGCGGGTCTGGCGGTCCAGATTCAGATAACCGAGGCCCGCGCGGTCCATGTAACTGATGCGGCTGGCGATTTCATCGCGCAGCATGGCGGCGGCGTGATCGCCGTCCTTGAGCTGCCAGGATTGCACCAGCGGATGCAGCTCGCTCACGGGCAGCCGCCACAGGTCTGCCAGGGTGTGCGTGCCGATGCGGAAGCTGTGCGCCTCTTTTTTCAAACGTCCGCCGCCGCAGTCGCCGCACTCCGTGTAGGCGCGGTAGCGGCTCAGGAAGACGCGCACATGCATCTTGTAGCTGCGCGATTCCTGCCACTTGAAGAACCCGCGCACGCCATACCACTCGCCGCGATTGTAGGCCTCCTCGGGATCATCCCGCGTGCCTTCGATGAGCCACTTGCGGTCGGCGTCGCGGTAATCTTCAAACGGTTGGTGGATGTCCACGCCACGCTTCCGCGCCGCTTTTTCCAGGTCGAGTTGCGACTCGCCATAGGTGCTGCCTTGAAACGGCCGCACCAGACCTTGATTGATACTCAGAGACTCATCGGGAATCGCCTTGCCCATGTCGAGCCCGAGTGTGCGGCCAAAGCCACGGCAGGTTGGGCAGGCACCCAGGGGGCTGTTGAAGCTGAACAGGCCCGGTGTGGGTGCTGGCAGCGTGATGCCGCAGTCCGCGCAGCTCCAGTCGGTGGAAAAATGCCGCGTCTCGTCGTCGATGCTCGTGGCGATCTTACCTTTGCCGAGCCGGATCGCAGTTTCGACGGCCTCGCTGATGCGGGCGCGTTGTTTGGTCTCCAGCGTGATACGATCCTGTACCACCAGCACCTGCGCGGGCAGTTTGCGCGCGGTGATTTCATCCAGGCGGACGATCTGACCATACAGCCAGACGCGCACAAAGCCCTGCGCTTGCAGGAAGGCCGCGAAGTCGGCCGCAGCCGTGTCCGGTGGCACCGGCACGGGAAACAGGATCAGCGCTTGCTTGCCCGCGTAGTCGTGCAGCAGCGTGTGCAGGATGCTTTCCGCCGTTTCTGGTTTCACCGCCTGCTGACAGGACGGGCACGTCGCCGCAGCGATGCGCGGGAACAGCATCTTCAGGTAGTCATTGATCTCCGTGATCGTGCCGACGGTGGAGCGCGTGCTGCGCATGTTGTTCACCTGCTCGATGGCGATGGCCGGCGGGATGCCTTCGATCGAATCCACCTGCGGCTTGTCCATGCGCTCGAAAAACTGCCGCGTGTATGGCGAAAACGTCTCCACATAGCGCCGCTGCCCTTCTGCGTAGATCGTGTCGAAGGCCAGCGAGGACTTGCCCGAACCGCTCGGCCCCGTGATCACATTCAGCTTCCCCAACGGCAGGTCGAGATCGATCCCCTTCAGATTGTTCTGCCGGGCTCCGCGAATGCGGATGACGTCGTCAGAGAGGGGGCGGTGGGCGGATTTTTTCGGGACACGAGACATGGGGAGCGCGAGATTAACGATACGCTCCCGAGTGGCAAACGGGTGTCTGCGGATTTGGTGTCAGAGCTGCTGCACGAGATGGCGAGGCAATTCCCGCCGCAGCAGGGCGGGCTTGCGATTCAAAGTATGACGTGGCAGAGTCCGCCCATGACCGCGACTTTGATCATCGATGACGCCGGGCAGATCCATCTGCCGGAGTCCCTGCAGCGTGTCTTCGGTGTGGAGCCAGGGGTGCGCTTGCGTGCCGAGGTGACGGCGGACCGCATCGAGATCGTGAAGGACATTCCGGAGGTGACGGCTGGCGAGATGGAGAATGGCGTGCTCGTGCTGCCCAAGCTGGGTGTTAAAATGGACGTTGCCGCCGCCATTCGGGCCGACCGTGACGAGCAGGCCGACCGTGCGTTGCGTCGATGAATGCCCTGCTGGACAGCTCGGTGTTGATCGCGGCGCTCGCACGCGACGAAGATGGGCATGCAGAATGCTTGAAGCTGCTGATGCAGGGTGAAAACGTTGTCTATGAGCATGCGTTGTTGGAAACATTCTCCACGCTGACCGGTGGCAGGCTCGGCATGAGGGTGGACGCCGACCTCGCGGCGCAGCTTCTCAGCTAGACGGTCATTCCGCGCGTTCAGGCGATTGGACTCGACGCCGATGAGCTTTAGGCCGCGCTGCGACTGGCGAAACAACACGGCGTGCGCGGCGGAGCTGTTTACGATTTCATGCACCGCGTGGCGGCACGAAAAGCCGACGCCAAAGTACTGTTCACGCTGAACCTCACCGACTTTCAAGCACTCAGCCGCGAAGGTGATTTCGAGATTCGACGTCCGTGACATGATAAGCCTCCCTTAGCGCGGCGTTTGTTCGTGCCACCATGAAACGCCTCACTTTCCTCGCCTTGGCCCTCTGCGGCCTGTTTTCCACCATGATCTACGCCGCTGATGACGCACGCGTCTATGAACTGCGCATCTACACCTGCAACGAGGGCAAGCTGGATGCGCTGCTG
>JBDNIB010000522.1:0-3951 GCA_041688535.1 Prosthecobacter sp. | reverse complement strand
GCGAAGCAGCCGCCTGCCGCCTACATCTGCCCGATGTGCGCGGGCGTGCGCGCTGACAAACCCGGCGCGTGCCCGCAGTGCGGCATGGCTTTGGAGAAAAACCCGCTGGCCCATCGCAACGAGCCCGAATGCTGCGGCGACGGCGGCGATGACGAGGTGCGCGACCTGTGGTGGCGCGTGCGCTGGAGCGCCGCGATGACACTGCCGGTGGTGTTGCTCGCGATGGGCATGGATCTGCCAATCATTCGCGACCTTCCCCACGATGCCTCCGGCTGGATGCAGTTCGTCTGGGCCACGCCGGTCGTGTTCTGGGTCGGCTGGCCGCTGCTGCTGCGGTTTGCGAATTCGCTGCGAACTCTGCGCTTCAACATGTTCACGCTGATCGGCCTCGGCGTGCTTGCGGCATGGCTGTACAGTGTCGTAGCCTTGATGCTGCCGCAGTGGCTGCCCCACGCGGCCAAGCACGGCGGCATGGTGTATTATTTTGAAAGCGCCGCCGTCATCACCGTGCTGGTGCTGCTCGGCCAACTGCTCGAACTCCGCGCCCGCAAGGCCACCGGCTCGGCGATTCGTGCGCTGATGAATCTCGCGCCGAAAACCGCGCTGCGGGTGCGCGATGGCGTGGAAACGTACACACCGCTGTCGGCGATCCAGGTCGGCGACATTTTGCGCATCAAACCGGGCGCACGCATTCCCGTGGATGGCGTCGTGACCGATGGCAGCTCGGCGGTGGATGAATCCATGCTCACCGGCGAGTCCATGCCGCAGAAAAAAGCGGCGAAGGCGGCCGTGACCGGCGGCACGGTGAACAGCACCGGCAGCTTTCTCATGCGTGCCGAACGCGTCGGCGCGAATACGCTGCTGAGCCAGATTGTGGAGATGACCACGCAGGCGCAGGCCAGCCGTGCGCCGGTGCAGCGGCTCGCGGATCGTGTCTCCGCGTGGTTCGTGCCGGCCGTGGTGCTCATCGCGGTGCTTACGTTTGTGCTGTGGTGGAGTGTTGGACCAGAGCCGTCGTTCGCCTTCGCGGTGGTGAATGCGGTGGCCGTGCTGATCATCGCCTGTCCCTGTGCGCTCGGTTTGGCAACACCGATGGCCGTCACCGTCGGCCTTGGTCGCGGGGCACAGCTCGGTGTGTTGATCAAAAATGCCGAGACGCTGGAGCGGCTGCAGACCATTGACATCGTGATGCTCGACAAGACCGGCACGCTCACCGAAGGCAAACCGGCCGTCACCGAAATTTTCCCGCTGCCGGGCCTGTCCGCGCGCGATCTACTCGCCTGTGCTGCCGCAGTCGAAGCGACGAGCGAGCATCCGCTCGCCACCGCCATCGTGAACGCGGCGAAGGAGCGCAACATCCCGCTCGCTGCCGTCACCGATTTTCAATTCATCCCGGGCGGCGGTGTGCTGGGCAACATCGGCGAGAGCGAGGTCTTCGTCGGCCAAGCGTCGTTCTTGAAACGCAACGGCGTCGTTCTCGATGCCGAATGCCTCGCCCGTTCGGCAAAATTTCAGGCAGAGGGCTGCACGGTGGTCATCGTCGTGCTCAATGAAAAGCCGCTCGGCCTCATCGCCATCAAGGACAAGGTCAAAGAGACCACGCCGGAGGCGATCGCGTCGCTCCACGCACTCGGTTTGAAGCTACAGATGATCACCGGAGACTCCCTCGCCGCCGCGCAGCGCGTGGCGAAGGATCTGGGCATTGATGAAGTCGCCGCCGAGGTCTCGCCGAAGGAAAAGCTGCTGCACGTTTATCAGGCGCGGGGCAAAGATCGCCATGTGGCCTTCGCTGGCGACGGCATCAACGACGCCCCCGCGCTCGCTGCCGCCGATGTCGGCATCGCCATGGGCACCGGCACCGAGGTCGCCATCCAAAGCGCCGACGTCACGCTGGTGAAGGGTGATTTGCGCGCCCTGCATCAGGCCTTCGCTCTCAGCCGGGCCACGATGCAGATCATCCGCCAGAACCTGTGGTTCGCGTTTTTGTACAACGGCCTCAGCATCCCCGTCGCCGCCGGTATTTTGTATCCCTTCACCGGCTGGCTGCTCAATCCCATGCTCGCCAGCGTGGCGATGTCCCTCAGCAGTGTCTCCGTCATCCTGAACAGCCTACGCCTACGGCGGTTCAAGTGACGTTCGTCGCCAAAAAGAGTGGGGCCATCCTGTCCCCACTCCTGGCCTGTCGCGACATCTTGGTGGGTGCCAAAGGCGCAAGAAAGATCAGTGTTATCGATGCCTTCACTGGAGTCCCTGCCTTGTTCAAACCAGATCAGTCCGCGTGAACGCGGCGACGACCGGATAGCCCGCGCTTTCGATGTTCTCGCGGCCGCCTTCATCGCGATCGACCAGAATCAATGCGAAGGCGACCTTGCCGCCTTCCTCCTGGATGGCTTCGATGGCCTTCAAGGTGGATCCGCCGGTGGTGATCACGTCATCGACGACGACGATGGGTTGTTCTGTGATGAAGTTGCCCTCGATGCGTTTGCCGCGGCCGTGGCCTTTGGGTTCTTTGCGTACGACGAAGGCTTGCACTGGCTGCGCATCGCCCGCCATGCTGGAGCTCATCGCCACGGCGAGCGTGATCGGGTCCGCGCCCATCGTGAGACCGCCGAGCGAGCCGATGCTGAGGCCGCGTTTGGCCTCCTCCTGCCGCAGCAGGTCATGCAGCACCCGCCCCACGAGCACCGCGCCGCGCGAGTCGAGCGTGGTGACGCGGCAATCGACATAGAGATCGCTCTCCTTCCCGGAGGCGAGGGTGAATTTGCCCGTCTTGACGGACTTCGACTTCAAAATCTGACGCAGTTCTTCGCGGTCTTGCTGGAGGGACATGGGGCTGGATGCTAGTTGCTGGTTGGTTCGATGCTGGATTCGGCAGTAGATGTGTCGCTTTCGTCGGATTCTTCGGCGGTGCTTGATGCGTACGCAGATGTTCCCGAAAATTCGGGTTCAGGTGCCGGATTGGCTGCGGATTCGTCGGTGTTTTCGGGAGCCGCTTCTGCTTCGTCAGCAGGTACGTCAGCAGCGGGGGCGGGGACGACTCCGTCCGGTGTCAGCGTGACACCGACGGCCTTCGCGGCGTCAGCGGCTGGACCGCCGAAGGCGAGGATGCTGGCGACTTCGTCCTGCATCTGGGCGAGTTCGTCGAGCTTCAGCTCGGGATCGCGCACGATGAAGATTTCGCCGGTCTTTTTGTTCTCGTAGAAGAGCATTTTGCTGCCGTCCACCTCCTTCTCGGCGGTCTGCACGAGCAGGCGTTTGCGCTCTAGCATGAGGGCGAGGATGTAGCGTGCGTCCTCCGTTTTGGGGTCGCCATCCTCGATGAAGCGTTGCAGCAGGTCCTGGGCGCTTTCCTTCGGCGTGATCTCGGGCTTGGCCTCGGCGATGACTTTTTGATACAGGGTTTTCCAGGCGGCGATGTGCTCGTACAGCTCCTGCTCCTGCGCCCAGGCCTCGGCGCACACGTCGCGGCGGACGTAGCCGTTTTCCTTCGGGTCAAAGTGGATGGCGGTGTGAAAACTCTCACCGTCCTCAAACGGACGGTTGGTGAGGGCGCATTCATGGGCGCGGCTGCGGATGGACCAGTTTTGCTGCATCAGCGAGGGTTAAAGTTGCGGGTTTGAAGTTTCAAGTGGCGGGGGCGTCCGGCAGCGGGGCGCGGCGGTTGCGGGGCCGGGCGATCTGCGCTGTGCGTTTGGTGAAGCTGAATCGGAGCCGTGGGAGATCGCGGTTCTGCGAGCGGAAATGGAAGAGCACGAGGCCTAGCGAGCCAAACAGCAGATGCGGCATCCAGACCGTGAGCCAAGGCGGTAGATGGCCGCCTTTGCCGAGATTGAGGAAGAAATTGTTCAAGAACAGGAAGATGAAGAAGATGAACACGCTGCCCGCGATGCCGCCGACCGAGCCGCGCCGTGAATACGCCACGCCGAGCGGTGCGGCGACGAGCACCAGGGC
>JBDNIB010000521.1:0-4236 GCA_041688535.1 Prosthecobacter sp. | reverse complement strand
TTGTGCAGCGCCGTGGTGAGCACCTGCTCCGCGTGGGTAATGGGCAGGGAGTAATGGCCGTCCATTTCGGACCAGTGAGTGATGGCCTGGGGCATCAGCCCGGCTAGGCGTTCGGTGTAGGTCCAGGCGCTGTTGCGGTCTTGTTTGCCGTGCCAGACATGGATGGGGAAGTTGAGCTGACTGACTTCAAAGCCCCACTCGTTCAGGTAGATGTCCGCATCGGCGATGACACTGCGGGGGCCGCGATTCAGCGCGGCCAGCGTGGCATCACGGACGACGTCATAAATGCCTGGCAGCAGCAGCACGCGGCGGTCCTGCTCTCCCAGCAGCTTCATGAGCCAGCGCAGTGGGGCTTTTTGTGGTGTCCCTTTCGCGACCATGCCGCCGAGGCGCAGCACCATGCCCAGCACGGTGGGCAGGTAATGGCGCAACTGGATCATGAAGCGGTAAAGCCAGAACATCTCGCGGTCGCCGAGGAACTTCAGTGGGGGGCGCCGCAGATGATGGAGGCGGAGAGCAGGCGCTTGGGCAGTTTGAGCGCGGTGATCAGCACATACGGCCCGCCGCCGGACCAGCCGATGACGTGGTAGTTGTCCGCGCCGACATGCGCGGCGAGCTGAGTCAGGGTGTCCGGCCAGTCCTGTAGGGTGCGGTTCTTTTGGAAGTCGGACAGGCCAATGCCGGGGCGGTCCGGGCAGATGAGGCGCAGGCGGTGCTGCTTAGCTAGGTCGTCAAACAGCAAGCCCTGAATGCGGGAGGACGGCCAGCCGTGGAAATAGAACGCCACCTCGCCACGCGGGTCGCCATACTCCGCGTAGCCGAGGGTGAGGCCGTTCGCGAGGGTAAAGGTGTGATCTGGCATGCGGGCGCGAAGTGTGGAGTTTCAATGCGTGCCTTCAAGCGCCACTTCCCCCAGCAGCGGATTGCTTTTCGGGATTCGATAGCCGCTTAGGCTGAATTGTTTCACCGCTTTCTCCTGCAGGTGCGCCACTGCTTCATCGACTGAATCGGTCCATTTGATCAAATCGAGATCCTCAGGGCTGATGGTGATCTTATGGCTCATGCTTGCCATGAACAGGCGCATCTCGGACCAGAAATCACTGCCCATGATGACGATGGGGAAGCTCTTGAGCTTCTTGGTCTGGATGAGCGTCAGTGCCTCAAACATCTCATCCATCGTGCCGAAGCCCCCGGGCATGATGATGAATCCATAGCTGTATTTGATAAGCAGCGTCTTGCGCACGAAGAAATGCTCCATCGTCACCCAGCGGTCGAGATATGGATTGTGATCCTGCTCAAAAGGCAGCCGGATGTTGCAGCCGACGCTGCGTCCGCCAACATCTTTTGCGCCACGATTGGCGGCTTCCATGATGCCAGGACCGCCGCCGGTGAGAACGGTGAAGCCCATTTTTGCAATGGCCGCTCCCATGGCGCGGGCCAGCTTGTAGTAGGGATGAGCTTCTTCGAAGCGGGCCGAGCCGAACACGGTGATGCACGGTCCGACGAAATGCAGTGCACGAAAGCCGTTCAGAAAATCAAACCCGACGCTGAATAGCAACTTTAGATCATGCAGGCGGCGGTTCGGGCCGCTAAGCAACGCCCGATCATGGAGCTCGTTGCAGAACTGCTCATCATCGCGAATTTCATCGGGTGAAACCTGGGTGGCAGGGGCGCAGGTTGCAGTGGTTTTGGAGTCGCGTTCCTGGTCGAGGAGAGTGGGGGCAGGCATGAAGGCAGTGAGGGTGTTGGAATGCCCTGAGAGTGGTTTCGTTCAGTGCGAATCGTAGTTTATGCAAGCGTGACACCCAAGAAAAAGCCCGCAGGCTCGATGATGAGCCTGCGGGCGTGCTGAAATCAAGTGGCGCTGGGATCAGGCCGCCTCGGCGGCTTCTTCATCACGCTCACGGGGGTCACTGCCGCGGGAGTCGGGCTTCGCTCCACTGAGTTGGAGCGGCCGGCCCATGAAGTCTTTGTTGCTGAGTTCCTGCACCGCACGGCGGGCCTCCTCCACACTGCCCATTGTCACAAAGTCGAAGCCCTTGGAGCGCTGGGTTCGGCTGTTGACTACGACTTCCGCGTTGCGCACGGTACCGACGCCGTTGAACAGCTCGAACAGGTCGCTCTCGGCCGCGTCGTAGGACAGATTGCCGACGTAGAGGCGCTCGGTGTCGATGTCTGCTGCGTTCACCGGAGCCGGTGGCTCGCGGCGCTGGCGGGGCTCGCGCTGCGGCCGTGGATTGTCATTGGTGGAGCGTGGGCCGTCATCATTGCGTCGCTCCTGCTGTGGGCGGCTTTGGCGCTTCTTCGGGCCGAGCAGGCCGAAGGTGATGATGCCCAGGAATTTCTGGAAGCCGGAGGGTGGGGCTTCGCGTTCCCGGTTTTCACGGGTCGGACGTGGGCCGTCAGGACGGGGACCACGGCTGCGGTTGCGGTTTTTGTTGCGGTTGCGATTGGGATAATCGGACATGGGATGCGTTGGCGTAGGGGTGGGTTGTGTGTTGGCGCAGAGCCGGAGTGCTGGGAGACGCGGCGGGCGGGAACGGGCGGCATGCCGCTTCGTCCGCCCCACTGCGCGTGACGTGCCGCACCTGCGGTCCGCCACAGCATTCAAACGGGCTGCTGCTGATTTCAAAGCCGGGCCGCGTCGGCCCTGTCCGCTCAAGCCACCCGTTACCGGGTGCCTGGAGGCGTCCCATCGAGTCGGCCGTTCGGTGGAACAGCTCCTTTTGCGCAGTCTGGGTTCTGAGATGGCGCATGGGGGTTTCTCGGTCAAAGGGACTTGCCTCGAAGCGCAAATGAAGCGCTCTGAAAACAGCGGGCGGATACTAAGCAGGGCAGAGGGGTGGTCAACCGCGAATCCCGGATGCGCGCTTGCCCGTCCCGCGCTTTGCGCCATCATGCGCGCATGATCAAACCCGTGCTCTACGTCAAGACTGGCTGCCCCTGGTGCGAGGAGGTGCTCGACTACCTCGACGCTCGCCGCATCGCCTATGAAAAAATCACCGTCAGCGGTAATCGTGACGCCATGCAGGCGATGACCGACCTCAGCGGCCAGAGCAAGGCCCCCACCATGGACTGGGATGGCGAAGTCCTCGCCGATTTCGGCGTGGACGAGCTCGTTCCATTCCTCCGCAGTCACGGCGTTGCCGTCTAATGTGTCCAAATCATTGCCTATTCCTTTCATCCCATGATCACCGCCGATTCCCGCTCCTCCCGCGCTTTGTTTCTCCCGCTCGTCCTGATTCTCGCCGCCGCCGCCTTCCGCTGGGCCAAGCTCAAAGGACTCATCACCGCCGATGCGCTGGAAAACTTCTCGCCCTGGATGGCTATTGCCTTCACCGGCACGCTGGTTTTTTCCCAACGGTTGCCGTTCTACCTGATCCCGCTGCTCCTGGTCGGCATTGACCTAGCTGCCACCGGCTTTTCCGGCGTGTTGCATTGGGAGGCGCTGTTTGTCTATCTCAGCTTTGCCGCTGCCGCCATGCTCGCTAGCCGCCTGCGTGGCCGTGTTGGCCTAGTGGGAACGTTGGTGGGGGTCATGGGCTGCGCCGTCGGCTTCTATCTTATCACGAACACCGTTTCTTGGTTCGCGGACCCCGGGTACGTCAAAAATCTGGCTGGCTGGGCGCAGGCGCTCACCACCGGCCTGCCGAACTTCACGCCGACCTACCTCTTCCTGCGCAACTCGCTGCTGAGCGATCTCGCCTTCACCCTGCTGCTGCTGGCCGCCTACAACAGTGAGGCCGCCATCCGCCAGCAGCCACGCATCCCGCTGCTGCGCACCGCTGCCGCCTGAGGTCGTCCCGAGATGAAGATCGCCAGCTTTTTCTTCCTCGTGCTTACTGCCTGCCGTCTGCATGCGGAAACGCTGCATCTCTACACTTGGGCCGACTACATCAGCCCCGAAGTCGTGGAGCAGTTTGAGCAGCAGCATGCCTGCAAGGTCGTCATCGACACCTTCGACTCGAATGAAAGCATGTACGCGAAGCTCAAGGCCGGTGCCTCGGGCTACGACCTGATCTTCCCCACCGCCTACATGATTCAGGTCATGCAGGCGCAGGGCATGCTGCAAGACCTCGACCACGCCCTGCTGCCGAACCTCAAGCACATCGACCCCGCCGCGCTCAGCAAGCTCACGGACCCCAAAATGCATCATAGCGTGCCCTACACGCTCGGGTATGCCGTCATCGCCGTGCGCAAAGACAAGCTCAAGGACGCCGAGGCATCGTGGACCAT
>JBDNIB010000520.1:0-10519 GCA_041688535.1 Prosthecobacter sp. | reverse complement strand
GAAGAAAAAGACGGAGGCGATGAGGCCCAACAGCCCGAGTAGACCGAAGGAGCCGATGAGCTTGGCGCCCTTGGCCGGTTCGAATTTTTCTCCGCCCTGGGGCAGATCGTTGAAGTTGACGTGGTGACTCATGCCTGGATTCGCGTAATCGTGCCGTTACTGGAGGGTGGCGCCGGATTCTTTGGCGGCGAGTTGCAAGGTGCGGATGTAGGCCACGATGGCCCAGCGGTCGCGCACGGTGACGTTGCCGCCATAACCGCCCATCAGGCCTTTGCCATTGGTGATGACATCAAAGATGGCACCTTCCGCACGATAGGCGGCGGCATTGGCAGGATCGGTGCTGCCGGGTTGCTGAAAGTTGAAGGCGGTGAGGATGCCGTATTTGGAGGTCACGCCCTTGCCGTTGCCGGAAGTACCGTGGCAGATGGCGCATTGGATGTTGTAGCGCTGCTCGCCGCGTTTGATGAAGGCATCATTGAACACGAGCGGATCACTGGTGATCTCGGTGGGCAGGCCGGAGCCGTAGAAATCGCCCATTTTGCCGGTGTCGTAGTAGCCGATGCCGCTGGAGAAGGCAAAGCGCGCAGGCTTGGCCCCGTCGGCAACAGGCTTGGCGGGAATTTCAAAACCCATCGGTACAGTGTGCTTCACTGGCAGGCGAGCGCCGCGTCCGTCGGCGAAAAATTCGCTGGTGGCCTGGTATTTGATCTTGGCCTGATGGTCCATGTCCGGGAACACTTCGATCGGTGGCAGTTCAGACTTGCTGCCACGGAAACCGAACGCGCTCACGAGGATCGCGCCGACAAAAAGATAGCTGAGGAAGAAGTACTTCATGGTGCGTGCGGCTTAAATGTCGTCCTCCACGAGTTCAATGTTTTTGCCGCCGGCTTTTTCGAGGAGGGCCTTGGTGCCTTCCTGGGAGAACTTGGGATCACGGGCCTCAATGCAGACGAAGAAACCGTCGTCGGAGAATTTGGGGAAGTTCTTGGAGGCAAACAGCGGATGGTTCCAGCGTGGCAGGCCAATGAGGGCGAGCAGGCCGAACAGCGTGGTGAAGGCGCTGAACAGAATCGTCAGCTCAAACATTACCGGGAAGAACGCCGGCAGCGTGTAGATGTCGGTGGGCTTGCCCTGCACGACGGTCGGGTAGGTCTCGACGATTTTTTGGAGGAACCCGAGGCCGATGTGGCTCCAGAAATTGGTCTGCGTGATCGTTTGCAACGTGAACGCGGTGAAGAGGCCGGTGATGCCGCCGCAGAAGACGAGGATGGGTAACTTGGAGCGCGGATTGCCCATCGCGGCATCCATGCCGTGGATCGCGAACGGGGAATGCACGTCCCAGCGCTGGTAGCCGGCATCGCGCACATGCTCGGCGGCATGATACAGGTCCTTCACGCTGTCAAATTCAGCGAGGTATCCGTGGACTCGTTTGAGGGTGGTGCTCACAGGCGGGTGCAGTTGGAAGTGTTAGGCGGCGGTAGGCTTGGCGACTTGACGGTCGGAGTAGTCCATGAGGTCTTCCTCCTGGATGCCGGGTTCGGCATGGTCGTCGTGATGTGCGTTGGACTGCGGCAGCACGCCTTTGACTTCGCCGATGGCGATGACGGGCAGGAAGCGCAGGAACAGCAGGAACAGCATCATGAAGAAGCCAAAGGTGCCGAGGAAGGTGCATTTATCCACCCAAGTGGCGGAGTACACACCCCAAGAACCTGGGATCATGTGCCGCTCCAGCGTGGTAGCGATGATGACGTAACGCTCGAACCACATGCCGGCGTTCACGAACATGCAGACCAGCATGACGACCCAGATATTGTGACGGCACCAACGGATCCAGAACAACTGCGGGGCGAACACGTTGCAGCTAAACATCCAATAGTAAGCCCAGGTGGAGGGGCCGGTGAGACCGCGCAGGGTGAAGGCGGCACCTTCATACGGATTGGCGCTGTAGTAGGCCATGAACAGTTCCATACAGTAGGCGTAACCAACGATCGTGCCGGTGAGCAGGATGATCTTCGCCATGTTATCGATGTGCTTCGCCGTGATGAGGTCATCCAATCCGTAAATGCGGCGCACCGGCAGCATGAGCGTCAACACCATCGCGAAACCACCAAAGATGGCACCGGCAACGAAGTAGGGCGGGAAGATCGTGGTGTGCCAGCCAGGAACGATGGAGGTGGCGAAGTCGAAGGACACGACGGAATGCACAGAGAGTACCAGCGGTGTCGAAAGCGCGGCCAACAGCAAGTAGGCGGTCTCGTAGTGGCTCCAGTGGCGGTTGCCTCCGCGCCAGCCGAGGGCAAACAGGCCGTAGAGGAATTTTTTCAGACCTGGACGGCAGCGGTCACGCAGCGTGGCAAGGTCAGGCACCAAGCCGAGGAACCAAAACACGAGGGAGACGGAAAAGTAAGTCGAAACCGCGAACACATCCCATAGCAGTGGCGATTTGAAGTTCTGCCAGATGGCGTTCGCATTCGGGATCGGCGCGAGGAACCACACCATCCACACCCGACCGACATGGAAGGCCGGGAACAGGCCGGCGCACATCACAGCGAAGATCGTCATGGCTTCCGCCGCGCGATTGACGGACGTGCGCCACCGCTGACGGGTGAGGAACAAAATGGCGGAAATGAGGGTACCGGCGTGGCCGATACCGATCCAAAACACGAAGTTGGTGATGTCCCAAGCCCAAGCGACCGGTTGTTTCTGACCCCATACCCCAACGCCCGTAGAAACCAGATAGGTGAAGCAGAACACCATGAGGCCGGTGAGGATCACCGAGGGCACGAACAGAACCCACCACAGAGCGGGCTGTTTGTTCTCCACGATGCCGCAGATGCGGTTCGTGATCCACGAATACGAGCGCTGGTTCAGAACCAGCGGTTCGCGGTCGAGGATGCGCGGGGTGTTTGAGGCTGAAGCGGAAGCGTCCATGTGTCCGGATTAGAATTGGTTGTTGCTCCACACGGCGATGTTTTCTGCGCCGGGCATGTTCTGGTTCGGATTGCGCAGACGCGCGAGGTAGCTCGTGCGCGGGCGGGTGCCGATGTATTTGAGCACCTGGTAGTTGCGAGGATTCTCCGGAACATTGTTCTTCGGATCTTTCTCGTCCGTGAAGCCTTTGATCTTAACGATCGCGCTGTTTCTGTCGGCCAGATCGCCGAACACGATGGCGTCAGCGGGGCAGGACTGCTGGCAGGCGGTTTTGACCGTGTCGGTAGGCACGCGGAAATCCTTGGAGTCGCGCTGCACCTGCTTCTGCAGGATCTTGGCGGATTCAAGGCGCTGCACGCAGTAAGTACACTTTTCGATGACCCCGCGCATGCGCACGGTGACGTTCGGATTGCGCTGGAGGCGGAGGCTTTCGTCCTCTTTCTTCTCACCCAGCGGACCGGCGTAAAGATTTTTGACCGTCATGCCGAGCACTTTGGTGTCGATCAGCGGATTGCGCTTGTTGTAGTCGAACCAGTTGAAGCGACGGGCGGTGTAAGGGCAGTTGTTGGCGCAGTAGCGCGTGCCGATGCAGCGGTTGTAGGCCATCGCGTTCAGGCCGTCTTCGGTATGGACCGTGGCGTTCACGGGGCAGACGGTTTCGCACGGGGCAGACTCGCATTGCTGGCAGGCCATCGGCTGGCTGACCATTTCGGCATTCTCAAGCTGCTCCGGCGTCGGATCATCCACGGCATAAGTGCTCTGTTGGGCGACTTCGTTCTTGCCCCACTTTGGCACGGCGAAGTAGCGGTCCATGCGGATCCACTGCATCACGCGGCCTTTGCGCACCTGATCTTTGCCGACCACCGGAATGTTATTCTCGCTCTGGCAGGCAACGATGCAAGCCGTGCAACCGATGCACTTGCTCAGGTCAATCGACATGCCCCACTGGTGATGCTTCTCGTAGTCGAAACCGGCCGGATTGGTTTCCTTGTCGTATTTGCCGACTTGGCCTTTATAGAAGGAAATGTTTTCCGGGATGTGCCCGTCCATGCCGGTCTTCTGCGCAAACGCCACGTCCTTGTTGAACGTGTCGAGCGTGCCTTCGCGGTAAATCGCGCGGCCTTCCATCGTGTTCTGCTCCTGCGTGATGGCCAGTTCAGCGATGGTGGAGAGAACTTCAATCGTCGCGCCACTCAGCACGAAGCTGCCGGGCTGCGTGCGCAGCGCGTAGGCGTTCACGCCACGGCCCTGAGCGACCACACCCACATCCTGCTGGCCGTAACCAAGCGGCAGGGTGATGGAGTTCGTGACATGACCGGGGGCTTCGATGGCGGGAACTTCGAGTCCAACGCCGTTGACGGTGATTTTGACGTGCTGGCCGTCCTTGAGGCCCAGACGACGGAAAGTGACGGAGCCGATCCAGGCGGCGTTGTCCCAAGTCAGTTTCGTGACCGGATCAGGCGCTTCCTGGAGCCAAGCGTTGTTGCTGTAACGACCGTCGAAGACGCTGGAGTCGGCGACGAGGACGACTTCGAGCGCGTCATCGGTCGGCGCGGCGGCAGGCTTGGCCTGGGCGACGATAGCAGCAACGGCAGCGACGTTCGGAGCCGCGCTGGCCTTGGCAGCGGCGGAACCTTTGAGGAAACCGTCGCGCAGGGTGAAATTCCACTTCGTTTCGTCGAGACCACCGGCCACAGCGGCAAAGGTGTCGCGCACGGCCGTGTAAGCGGCGTCTTCCGCAGAAGCTGCGGGTGCTGCCGGAGCCGCACCAGCGGCGGCAGGGGCCGCAGCTTCGGCCGGACCGAGTTTTTTGCGGCCCAGCAGAGCGAGAATGACCTCAATCTTGCTCGCACCATCATACAACGGCGCAATCATCGGCTGAACGATCGAATAGGTTCCGTCTGCAGCGCGCACATCGCCCCAAGACTCCAAATGATGAGCGTCCGGAATGTGCAGCGCGGCCTTGCGTGCCGTCGCGTTGTTCTGCGTGCCCACTTGAATGAGCTTCACGCCTTTTTCCGCCACGAGCTTCGCAAACGCCGCCGCATCCGGCGCGTCGTAGAAAAGATTGGCCGGGGTCAGAGAAACGAGCGTCTTGAGCTGTCCGCCGGACACAGCGGCCTGAAGTTCGGCAAAACCGCCCATTTCTGGAGCTGGGGTGCCTTGCAACAGTTCGATGGTCGAGCCAAACGCGCCGAGAGCATTGTTAATCGAAGCGACGAGCGCGTGGACTTCGGCACCATAACGGGAACCGGCGAGCACGACGGCCTTGCCCTTGTTGTCGATCAAATCACGCACAGCGGGTGCGATCCACTCCTTGAGACCGGCAGGAGCCGTGTCAGCGAGCGCTTTGGCGGAGGTGTCGCCCAATTCAACGGCGATCAAGGCAGCAGCGGCAGGAATCAGGCTTGCCGGAAGCGGCTTGCGATGGTCGGCCATGCCGCCCGTCAACGTGTAACGATTTTCGAGGACGTAGAGCCGGTTCATGTCCGCCGTTTTTGCGTCCTTGGCGCGATGCTTGGTGAATGCGGCGATCGGCTCGCCCGCGACCGGGTCAACGCCGAGGAAATCGCAATCAAGCGCCAGAATACGCATCGCAGAGCCGAGCTTCACGAAGGGTTTCACATCTGCGCCGAGCACCTGCTTGTTCGCGGCAGTCTGGCCTTCGCCACCGACGGCTTCGTATTGGAAGAGCTGTGCCTGCGGGTAGGCGGCTTTTACTTCACCGAGCAGACGCAGATACGTCGGCGAGGTGCTGGCTCCGGCGACGATGCCGAGGCTGGCACCGGAGGTTTTTTTCGCCTGCGCCACAGCGGCAGCGATCAATTCATTTGCCTTGGCCCAAGACAGTTCCTTGCCTGCGCCAAGCGGCTGCTGCGAGCGCTCAGGATCGTAAAGATCGAGCACGGAAGCCTGCGCAAAGCTGTCGATGCCACCACCGAGTGGGTGCAGCGGATTGCCAGCGAGATGGGTCGGACGGCCTTCGTGCGTGGTGACGACGAGCGGCGTGGCACCACCGCTGCGCGGCATGGTGGTGGCGTACAAGAGCGACTTGCCCGGCACCATCCACTCAACGTGCTGAGTGTAGGGCAGGATGTTGGTGAGCGGACGCCGGCAGCTTGCCAGACCCATCATGCCCACGCTGGCACCCATGATCTTCAAAAATTCACGGCGGCCGTTCTCACGCTCTTCTTCGTTCAGGGTATCGCCAGCAGGGAACTCGCGACCGAGGTTCTTGAGAAAATCTTCACGACGATCCAACTCTGCGACGCTGCGCCAGTAGCGCTTGGCGTTCTTCGGCTCTGCGGGATGCTTCCAAATCTGTTTCATGTGTCAGGAAAGGGGTGCGCAGGGTTAGCGATGGCAGGCGGTGCAGGATTCCGGCGGCTGGATCTGCCAGTGCTTCTTGAGCTGGGTACCCACTTCCGTCTGGGTCACTTCTTTGCCGTAGGTTTTATCAGCGAGCACCAAGAGCTGGTCGAGATCGTCCGCCTTCGCGCTGTCGCCGCCGATGACCGTGGCAATGTCCGCCGCAGGGATTTTTTTGTCGATCAGACCCTTATAAAAGTCAGCGCGGTTCAGATCGCCAGCCTTGTAATTCAAGTTGGTCACGAACTCGAGCGGACGCAGGTTCTTTTCAGGCTCGCGATGACAGTCGAGACACCAGCCCATGGACTGCGACTGATCCTGATGCACCACTTCCATCTCATTGATCTTGCCGTGGCAGGAAACACAGGAAATGCCGCGGTTCAGGTGGGCGCTGTGATTGAAGTACACATAGTCCGGTGCCTTGTGGACCTTCACCCAGGGGATGGACTTGCCGGTCTCATTGGCCTTCATTACCAGCTCCAGCGCTGGCGAGTTACTGCGGATGTTGCCCTTGCCGGTGCCGTGACAGTTGAAGCAGGTCTGATTGGTCGGCACATTCGAGTGGCTCGAAGACTCGGTAAAACTGTGGCAGTAACGGCAGTCGAGGCCGAGCTGGCCCGCATGAATCTTGTGCGAGAACGGCAGCGGCTGCGTCGGCTCATAGCCCACGCGAGTGTATTTTGGAGTGAAGTAGTAGGCGATGCCGACACTCACGCCGAAGGCAATGAACACGACGGCAATGGCGACCTTGAGCGGCAGCCAGTTGCTCCAACGCGGAAAAAAGTTACCCATATTTGATGACGGCGGATGAGCTTGTGAAAAATTTCACAAGGATTTCCAGAATAGGGAAGCGTCAGACTCTTTGCAACAGCCTTCTTGATCTTTTTGAATTTTTGTGCGCCGAAATTGTCCTGTTGCGATTCTGTCGCAAAAAAATCCCGGTTTCGGCGCTGTCGCTGGCTTTCAGCCCCACTCCACCCACAGAATCTTGTGTTCAAAATCGAGCGTCACCCGATAGTCCTCCAGTAGATAGGTGCCGAGCCGTGACGGTCCTGGCATGACATCCATTTCAGCAAACGGGTAATAGGAACCGAACAATCCCAGCGCAGGCACTTCCAGCACGCGCACACCAGCCTCTTTCGGCGACTGCGCGCCGCCGACGCCCGTGATGAGATAATCCCCACCGACATGCCAGCCGCCGTCCTTGTAGCCCAGCATACTCGCCGTGTGCTGATCCAACTGCACGCCGAAGACCGACCCCGAATCGACCACCGCTTCCCACGCAAATTTGCGATACTTCAAGATCGTCGTCGGCACGCCATTGGTCATGCTCATGGTCGCCTTATGCACATGTTTGCGACGGGGGCCGGGGAAACTTTGGCTGAAACCGAACTCCACATCCCCTGTCAGAAAATCCAGGGTCAGGTACTTGCAATGACCCGCCGCCAAATGCACGCCGAGCACCGAAACACCGAATTTTTCCTTTAAAATGCCCGATCCGGCCGTCGTGCGCTGCATGCGGATGATGCAGGGCAGGTTTTCCAGCCGCCAGGTGCCGATCTGCACAGTAGAAATCAGCGCCGCCATGCCGGGTTCGCGGCCCAGCACGCCGCTCATCTGCGGGCGCACCTGCGGAATGGTTTTCATCCCGTATTCCACTGCTTGTTCCGCATCGAACACGCTGTAGGTCGCCCCGGTATCGAGCATGAACTTCTTCGGCTTGTGACCGTTGAGGCTGACCTTAATGTGCGGAATGCCGTTTTCATAATACATCGGCACCTTCAACACCCCCTCGGGCGGCGGCACACTGCGGGTGCGCACCGTCAAAGCGCCCTTCGCCACCGTCACTTCCGATGGTTTAACCGCCTGCGCGTGCAGTTTTTGCTCGAGTTCCTGCGGCACCGCCTCATTGCGAACCTTGAATGACTCAGCGCAACCCGGCAGACCAACGACCAATACGGCGCTGACGGCAAGGGCAAACAACAGACGGATCATCGGGCGCAAGTCATCCATGATGGCGTGAATCGTGTCAACACGCGCAAATCACACACAAATCCTTGTGCGCATGGCCGTATTGCCGGAGACTTCCGCTTTCTCCCTGCCAACGCCTCATGCGCGACTACTTCATCCGCCGCTTCCTGCTCATGTTCCCGACTTTGATCGGAGCGACGATGGTGGTGTTTTTTATCACCCGCATCACGCCGGGCGGGCCGCTGGAAGCAGCGCTGCGGCAAGCGGCGGCACAGCAGGGTGAACGCGGCATGAAGGATGCCGGTGCGTCGCTCAGCGAGGAGCAGAAGGAGGAAATGGCAGCCTATTATGGCTTCGACCGGTCTTTTTTTCCAGCCTATCTCGCCTGGCTCGGGTTGATTTCGAAGGAGGGCGACAAACAGTTCATCAAGTTCGCCAAGGACCAGCAGGAAATGCCCGTAAAGCTGCAAGAGCTGCTGCCGCGTGACCAATGGACGCCCAACAACGCCTACAAGCTCGTGCATGCGAAAGTTTCCCGCGACGGCACGCTGAAAGCCGATGATACGGCGGCGCTGAGCGCTTGGCGCACACATGCGGAGCCGCAAAAAGATCGCGTGCAGGTCTTCCGCCCACAGTTTGACGGCCTCTGCCAGGGTAGCCTCGGCATCTCCACCCGTTACAACGAGTATGTATGGAAAATGATCCGCGAACGCATGCCGATCTCGATTTTTTATGGTCTCGTCACCTTCTTCCTCAGTTACCTTGTCTGCATCCCGCTCGGCATCTTAAAGGCGATCAAGCATCGCACGGTGATCGACAATACCAGCTCGATCCTCATCTTCATCGGCTATTCGATCCCCGGCTTTGTGCTGGCGAGCGTGCTCGTCGTTTATCCCGCCGCCCGCTGGGGTTGGTTTCCCACCGGCGGCTTCGTGGGCGAGAACTTCGATTCGCTGTCCTTCGGCAGCAAGGCTTGGGATATTCTGCATCACGCGGTGCTGCCGCTGATTTGTTACATGGTCGGCAGCTTCGCCTTCATGACGATGCTGGTGAAAAACAACCTGATGGACAACCTCGCCGCCGATTACGTCCGCACGGCAATCGCGAAAGGCGCAGGCTTCAAGCGCGCCGTGCTGGCGCATGCACTGCGCAACTCGCTCATCCCGCTGGCGACCACGCTCGGACACATCGTCTCGATCTTCGTGGTCGGCTCGGTGCTCATCGAATTGATCTTTGAGATCAACGGCTTTGGACTGCTGAGCTATTACAGCGTGCTAGACCGTGACTACCCGCTGGTGATGGGCATCCTCGTGGTCCAGGTGCTGCTGCTCATGCTGGGCAACATTTTGTCAGACTTCTTCGTCGCGCTGACCGATCCGCGGATTCGTTTTGAATAAGACCATGTCACCCCGCACCACTGGCATCACCCTCAACGCCTTTGCGACACTCAGCATGTTGCTGCACGAGCTGTCGTTATCCGTACCGGTGTTCAAAGTGCCGTTTCTCGGCGGCACTTGGGTAGGATGGATTTTGCTCGTGCTGACGATCCTCACAGGCGCGTGGCTGCTTTGGCGTGGTCAAAAGCAGTGGCATTGGAGTCCACTGACCTTGAAACAATTCCGCCGCTTCCGGGACATCAAGCGTGGTCATGTCTCGTTCCTCATTTTGCTCGCACTGGTCGGCGTGGGCGCGCTGGACACGTTCATTGTCGGGAAACGGGCGCTGATCGTGCGTTACGAGGGGCACTACTACTTCCCTTTTGTCACCAACGGTCTGCCTGCCACCACCTTTGGCCTCAAAGACGAATCCGAGACCGACTACCGCAAGCTGCAGCAGCAGTTCCGCGAGTCCAACTCCGCCAACTGGGTGCTGCTGCCCATCGTGCCGTATGATCCGAAGCTCGACACGCCGGAAACCATCGAGCAGGTCGTGCTGCGTGATGGCAAGGCGCAACGTGCAAGCGAATCGAAGCCCTTCAATGGCCGCGCTTACACCGTGTTTCGCGACCAGCCGGAACAAAAACGCCAGGAGTGGGTCTTCCGCCATGGTTTGAAGCAAGGCGACATGCTCGGCTGGGATGCGAACAACGAGTTGCTGGAGAAGGCCAAGTTCGAAGAGGGTAAACGCACTGCCTACACCGACTATTCGGACGGCAAAGCGGCCGCGCTGGAGGCACAGGCCGCTGACACGCTGCTGACGGTGGTTTATCCGCCCTCGCCGCCCTCCTGGGCGCACCGGCACTTCATGG